>DATHPL010000213.1:0-3688 GCA_035483915.1 Bradyrhizobium sp. | reverse complement strand
CGGCTTGCAAAGCGATCCAATTCATCGCGCGCGGCATCGTTCCCGCAAAAAAGCACGACCTGTTGCTGCACATTTCAGTCATTTTTTGAACGCGGCGGGGAACCGGTTGCAGTGCAAAGCGTCTCCTGTCGTGGAACAAGACAAGGCAGGGGGTGGTAAGGTCGCACTCCTCGATTCGATGCAAAGAACGTAAGCGGAGATGCCCTTAAATGACCCTCACCGTCGCCCATATCTCGCCGATCATATCCGTCATCGCCGGCCTTTTGATCCTGATCATGCCGCGGCTTCTTAACTTCATCGTCGCGATCTTTCTCATCCTCAACGGCCTGATTGGTCTCGGCCTTTTGAGGTGGCTCCATATGTAGGCTGATATGGTTCCCGCGGCTTGCGCCTGGCCGCCCAAAGTGGTGTAAGGCGGCCATCTTTGTCACTTCAGCGGATCATTTTCTGTCATGGCCAAAGCCGTCGCTAAATCGAAGAAAATTGCTGCGAAATCAAAGCCATCTGCTGCGGCCCGGGCCAAGCCCGCGCCGTCGGCCGCCGCCCGCAAGGCGCTGAAGAAGAGCCCGGCCAAACCGGAAAAAAAGCTGGTGCCCGGCAAAGTCAAGTCTGCGCCCGTCAGGGCTGAGCCCGCGAAAGCAGGCAAATGGGTTTTCACTTTCGGCGACGGCAAGGCCGAAGGCAAAGCGGATCTGCGCGATCTGCTTGGCGGCAAGGGCGCGAACCTCGCGGAGATGGCCAATCTCGGATTGCCGGTGCCTCCCGGCTTCACCATTCCGACTTCGGTCTGCACCTATTTCTACGCGCATGAAAAAACCTATCCGAAAGAACTGAAGGCGCAGGTCGAAAAAGCGCTCGACCATGTTGGCAAACTGACCGGAAAATCCTTCGGCGATTCCAGAAATCCGCTGCTCGTGTCAGTGCGCTCGGGCGGTCGCGCCTCGATGCCGGGCATGATGGATACGGTGCTCAATCTCGGGCTCAATGACGTGACCGTCGAGGCGCTGGCGGAATTGTCCGGCGATCGCCGCTTTGCCTATGACAGCTACCGCCGTTTCATCACCATGTATTCGGACGTCGTGCTCGGTTTCGAGCACGCGCACTTCGAAGACATCCTCGATACCTATAAGGACGGCCAGGGCTATTCGCTCGACACCGATCTCACCGGCGACGACTGGGTCGAGGTGGTCGGCCGTTACAAGGAGGCTTTGGCCCGCGAAACCGGATCGGAATTTCCGCAAGATCCCCATGATCAGCTGTGGGGTGCGATTGGGGCTGTGTTTTCGTCCTGGATGAACGCGCGTGCGGTGACCTATCGCCGGCTGCATGACATTCCGGAATCGTGGGGCACCGCCGTCAACGTGCAGGCGATGGTGTTCGGGAATATGGGCGAGACCTCGGCGACCGGGGTGGCGTTCACGCGCAATCCTTCGACCGGCGAAAGCAAGCTTTACGGCGAATTCCTGATCAACGCGCAGGGTGAAGATGTGGTGGCCGGCATTCGCACGCCGCAGGACATCACCGAAGATGCGCGCAAGGAATCCGGTTCCGACAAGTCGTCGATGGAAGTGGCGATGCCGGACGCGTTCAAGGAACTGACGCGGATCTACACTCAGCTTGAAAAGCACTACCGCGACATGCAGGACATGGAGTTCACGGTCGAGCAGGGCAAGCTGTGGATGTTGCAGACCCGCAACGGCAAGCGCACGGCCAAGGCCGCGCTTCGCATCGCCGTCGAACTCGCCAATGAAGGGCTGATCTCGAAGAAGGATGCGGTGCTGCGGATCGATCCTGCCTCGCTCGACCAGTTGCTGCATCCGACGATCGATCCCGCCGCCAAGCGTGACGTGATCGCGACCGGCCTGCCGGCCTCGCCGGGTGCGGCCTCCGGCGAAATCGTGTTCTCGTCCGACGAAGCCGCAAAGCTGCAGACCGATGGGCGCAAGGTCATCCTGGTGCGGATTGAGACCTCGCCGGAAGACATCCATGGCATGCACGCCGCCGAAGGCATTCTCACCACCCGTGGCGGCATGACTTCGCACGCCGCCGTGGTCGCCCGCGGTATGGGCAAGCCCTGCGTCTCGGGCTGCGGCTCCATCCGCGTCGATTACGGCCGCGGCACCATGAGCATCGGCTCGCGCACCTTCAAGACCGGCGACGTCATCACCATCGACGGCGCGCTGGGCCAAGTCCTGGCCGGGCGGATGCCGATGATCGAGCCGCAATTGTCGGGCGAATTCGGTACGCTGATGGGCTGGGCTGATGCGGTTCGCAAGCTTGGCGTTCGCGTTAACGGCGATACGCCGGATGATGCGCGCACGGCGCTAAAATTCGGCGCGGAAGGAATTGGTCTCTGCCGCACCGAGCACATGTTCTTCGAGGAAACCCGCATTCGCACCGTGCGCGAAATGATCCTGGCTGAGGACGAGCGCGCCCGTCGCGCCGCGCTTTCGAAGTTGCTGCCGATGCAGCGGGCCGATTTCGTCGAATTGTTCGAGATCATGAAGGGGCTACCGGTGACGATCCGGTTGCTCGATCCGCCGTTGCACGAATTCCTGCCGCATACGCAGGCTGAGATCGAGGAAGTCGCGCGCGCCATGAACACCGATCCGCGCCGGCTCGCCGATCGCGTGCGCGAGCTTGCGGAATTCAATCCGATGCTGGGTTTCCGTGGCTGCCGGTTGGCGATCGCCTATCCCGAGATTGCAGAGATGCAGGCGCGCGCCATTTTCGAGGCGGCCGTCGAAGCCGGCAAACGCACCGGCAAGGCCGTGGGCTTAGAGGTGATGGTGCCGCTGATCGCGACCAAAGCCGAATTCGACCTGGTCAAAGGGCGGATCGATAACACCGCGCAGGCGGTGATGAAGGAAACCGGCGCCAAGCTGAGCTATCAGGTTGGCACCATGATCGAGTTGCCGCGCGCCTGCCTGATGGCGGGCGATATCGCCAAGACCGCGGAGTTCTTCTCGTTCGGCACCAACGACCTGACGCAGACGACTTACGGCATCAGCCGTGACGATGCGGCGAGTTTCCTCGGCACCTATGTCGCCAAGGGCATTCTGGAGATCGATCCCTTTATCTCCGTGGACCGCGACGGCGTCGGCGAGTTGGTGAAGATCGGCGTCGCGCGCGGCCGCAAGACCCGGCCATCGCTCAAGGTCGGCATTTGCGGCGAGCATGGCGGCGATCCCGCATCCGTCGCCTTCTGTCATCAGATCGGGCTCGATTACGTTTCCTGTTCGCCCTATCGCGTGCCGATCGCTCGCCTCGCCGCAGCGCAGGCAGCCCTCGGCAAAGCGGTTGCAAGCCAAGCGTAAGTTTCAGGCGTAAGTTTTCGAGGATTGAACGGGCCGCGTTTTACACGGCCCGTTATTTTATTGGTGACGACCAGTTCCGGTGTCGCGACGGGAACCGTTGCGAAAACTTTCTTCATCATTTTTGTTGACGCGATATTTACCACTTTGGTGGAGCGGCTGTTTACCAACGCTTCTCATTTGATCGATGCAAGATCGGCAAGCGATTGCCTGTGTCACGCGCGACACGCCGATTAACTCCCTCGCAACCTAAATTAGTTACCAACAAAAAAGATCGAATTGCACGGATGTACTGAGTTCGATCGCGTATGCGTCTTGTTGCGTTGCGTGAGCGTAAGGATGTCACAGTTGCGTAGCCGGCCGAAGAGCGCACA
>DATHPL010000212.1:0-6534 GCA_035483915.1 Bradyrhizobium sp. | reverse complement strand
GTTCGGGGACCATCAGGTTCTGCGCGACTGCACCCTGACCATCGCCAACGGCGAGGTCGTTGTCATTTGTGGCCCGTCTGGATCCGGGAAAAGCACGCTCATCAAGTGCATCAACGGGCTGGAGCGGGTTCAGGGCGGCTCTATCCATGTTGATGGCGAGCCGGTGATCCAGTCGTCAGCGGCGCTGCTTCGCCTGCGCCGCAAGGTCTCCATGGTCTTTCAGAGCTTCGAGCTCTATCCGCACATGAAGGTAATCGACAACATCACGCTCGCGCCGGTGGTTGCGTTGCGGCAAAACAAGATACAGGCCGTGGAGAAGGCGAAGGCGCTGCTCGCGCAGGTCGGGATGGCCGCCTACGCAGAACGCTGGCCGGCAAGCCTTTCAGGTGGACAGCAGCAGCGCGTAGCGATCGCTCGGGCGCTTGCGACGGACCCGCTGGCGGTTCTGTTCGACGAACCGACATCCGCGCTCGATCCCGAAATGATCAATGAAGTCCTCGACGTCATCAGATTGCTGGCGCAGGCAAACATGACGCTTGTCATCGTAACCCATGAAATGGGATTTGCGCGCAGCGTCGCTGACAGGATCGTCTTCATGGAGGATGGTGCGATTGTCGAGGATACGCCGACTGCGCAATTCTTCGCCAACCCCAGGAGCGAAAGAGCGGCACGATTCCTGGATCGCATCCTCACCCATTAGCCAAGGCGCGGAAGCGCTGTTTATCGATCAGCCAGCACAAAGGGCAATATGATGAAAGAAATGACCCGCAATGCGCCTTCCACCGATCGCCGCGGCTTCTTGTCCGCCGGCGCGGCGGGCGTGGCCGCTCTCCTTGCGGCATCGCCGACCAAGGCGGCCGATACAGGCGAAGATACGCTCGACAAGATCAAGAACTCCGGCGTGTTCAATCTCGGCGTGCGCGAAGCGGCCCAGCCCTACGGTTTCAAGAATGCCAATGGAGAATATGTCGGCTTCTCGACCGAAATCGGCAAGGCAATATATGCTGCGGTCAATAAGGAGCTCGGCGGCGCCATCAAGGTGAATTACGTGGCCGTGACGAGCCAGACCCGCATCCCGCTGCTCCAGAACGGCGCGATCGATCTCGAAGCAGGCGCCACCGTCATGACCATCGGCCGCTCCAAGGTCGTCGATTTCAGCATTCCTCATTTCGTCACAAGCACGAGCCTGCTTGTCCCCGCCAGCAGTCCGATCAAGCAGGTCGCCGACATGGCGGGCAAACGCATCGGTATTCCTCAAGGCGGCCTCGAGGCCGCTCTGTTCCGGACCGCCAACGACGCCGGCACGTTCACCAGTGCCGTGAAAACGATCGGTTTTCCGGACCACAGCCAGGGTATCACGGCGCTCCAGACCGGCACGATCGACGGCTATAGCACCGACGAGCCGATCCTCTACGATGTCGGCCGCGACCCGTCGCAATTCCGGATCGTGCCGATGAAGATGAACGCGGCCACCCAGACGCTGCTCGTCCGGCCCGGCAGCTCGAAATTCAAGCGTATCGTGGATCAGACCATCGCGCAGCTATGCAGCTCCGGCGAGTGGGAGAAGCTCTATCAGCGTTATTTTGGCGATGGCGCCTTTAAAATGCCGCTGCCGGAAGCAGGAAAAATCCTGGTGCAGATGAATTCCTGGCCGGCTTGAACCGCCTTCGAACGATGTTCGCTTGAGCCTGCGAGAGGTTGCTGAGCTGGAATGATCGACTGGTCGATTCTATGGCAAGCGCCGAACGGCAGGACTTTGCTTGAAGCGCTGCTTCTGACGTTTCAGATCGCCGCGATCTCCTGGGCGCTGTCGCTGGTATTCGGGATCGGCATCGGGCTCCTGAGAGAAGCCCCGATCGCGGCGCTGCGCGCGGCCGGAACGGTCTATGTCGAGATCTTCAGGAATATCCCGCTGCTGGTGCAACTCTTCTTCGTCTACTTCATTTTTCCTCGCATCCTGCCCGGCTTCGCAAAGCAGGCGCTGTTCGACTATGGCTGGGAGATCGTAGCCTCCATCATAACGCTGTCGCTTTACAGTTCGGCCAAGATCGCCGAGCTCGTCAGGTCGGGTTTCAACACCATCGGCGCCGGCTTGCATATGGCGGCAGCTTCCAGCGGCCTCACCTGGTGGCAGTCCCAGCGCCATATCTTCCTGAACCTGCTGCTGCGCACGATCACGCCTGGGCTGGCATCGGAATTCGTCACGATATTCAAGGGCTCCTCATTGGCCATGGCGGTCGGCGTCGCCGAGACGACCTATGTGACCCGGCAACTCGGGACCGAGACGTTTCAATGGTTGCCGGTGAACGTTTACGCAAGCGCGGTCTACCTTTTCTGCGCATGGGCGATTGCCGGCGTGATGCTGCTGGTCGAGAAGCGCGTCGCCATTCCCGGACGGATCGGCGGCTGAGAGATGCAGGAATATCTCTCGATGCTTTCCGCGCTCATTCGCTACAACGTCACGCTCACGCTGCTCGCGGTTGCCATCGCACTCCCGATCTCCTGCGCATGCGCCTTTGCAAGATTGTCGCGCATCCGCTGGATCGCGCTCGCGATGCGAGTCTACGTCAACACGCTGCGAAGCATGCCGTTGGTGATGGTCATGTTCTGGATCTACATGATCGTTCCGATGATCAGTGGGCGTTCGCTCTCGGCCTATTGGTCGGCCCTGATCGCGCTGACATGCTTTGAAGTGGCTTACTTCACCGAGATCGTTCGCGCCGGCGTGCAGTCCATTTCATCGAATCAATTCGCCGCGGCGGTTGCGACCGGGTTGTCCCGATTTCAGGCCGCGCGCTACGTCGTCGTTCCCCAGGCATTGCAGCGAATGCTGCCCGCGCTGCTGACGCAATCGCTGATCGCTTTTCAGGATTCCACCATCAGCAGCATCATCGGGGTGCCGGAAATGCTGCAGGAAACCACGATCATCAATGCGCGAGAGCAGGCGCCAGTCTATTACTACGCCCTGCTTGCGTTGACATTTCTGGTGATCTGCTACGGAACGAGCCGGATCGTCCGGCATATGGAATCGCGGACGCGGCTCGGCGTCCAGCCGCGAAAATCGTAGGAAAGTGCAGATACGCGCCGTTGCAAACGAAGTCACGCCCTCCGATCGGTCTAAGGCGTGGTCAACTCGTCAAGGCCTTGCAGCGCAAGCCGCAGAGTTTCCACCAAGTCTAAAGCCACGGGCGAAGGGCTGCGCTGGACGGGAAAGACGGCCGCGAATTCGAAATCTATTCGCGGCACGAAGGGGCGCACCACGATGCCGCGCGCTGCGAATTCCTGCGCGGTGAACGGATCGCAGATGCCGATCCCGAGGCCCGATGACACCATTCCGCACATGATCTCGGACAGGTTGGTCTCGATTCGCTGCACACGGCGTATATCGCACTGGTTGAAAGCCTGGTCGATCAGATGCCGGCTGGTCGATCCGGCCGACAACGACACGAAAGTTTCGCCCTCGAAATCCCGCGGCTCGATTACCTGTTTTGCTTCCAGGGGATGTCCGGCAGGCAGAATGGCGACGCGCGGCAATGCGGGCAGCCGCTGGTTCAGCAGCCCGGAGTGGGCGATCGGCACCTCCGCAAAACCGACGTCGCACTGATTGTTCATCGCCCAGTCGACGACGATCGGCGAAATGACACCGAAGAATGCGAGGTTGAGATTCGGCCGTTCTTTCAGGAAGTGCCCGGCAAGACGCGGCAGGTACCCGTTGGCAAGCGCCGGCATTGCCGCGACCCGCAACGTTCCGGTGCGTCGGCCCCGGATCTCCTCGGCCGCTGCCGCGATGCGCTCGAGGCCGACGAACGACCGTGCCACCTCGGTGTAAAGCGCGCTTGCAGCCGCTGTCGGCACCAGGCCGGTGCCGCGGCGCTCGAATAGCTCCATTTTCAGCAGCGACTGGAAGTCACGCAGCAGGCGGCTGGCCGCCGGTTGCGTCACAGCCATCAGCTTCGCTGCCTCGGTGACGCTGCCCGTCAGCATCATTGCGCGGAAGGCTTCGACTTGCCGGGAATTGATGCGCACCATCCGAAGGCTCTGATCCATAACATTTCGGCATATAGATCGTGGCATTATTCATTGGACGACGAAAGGGAAGGTTGCGATCTTTTTTGCCGGTGCTCGGGACAGCCCTTTTTCCCACGAGGTCGCGTTCGTCCCCGGTTTGGAGATTGGTCGATATGAAGCCACTCAGCCTCCTGGTCGCGATGAATGTTGCAGCGCTGATCGTTTCGCCGGCCCTGGCGCAGCAAAAGACGCTCTACGTCGCCGGTTATGGCGGTTCCTACGAGAAGACGATCCGTGAGGAGGTGATCCCGGCTTTCGAGCAGGCGAACGGGATCAAGGTTGAATATGTCGCCGGCAACTCGACCGACACGCTGGCCAAACTACAGGCTCAGAAAGGCAACCAGCAGATCGATGTCGCCATCGTCGACGACGGGCCGATGTATCAGGCCATACAGCTCGGCTTCTGCGGTAAGGTCGATGGTCTTTCCGCCGACCTTTATGATGCCGCCCGTTTCAAGGATGACCGCGCCGTCGGCACCGGCCTGGTCGCAACCGGCCTGATGTACAACACAAAGGTCTTCGCCGAGAAGGGCTGGGCGCCCCCGACCTCCTGGAACGATCTTCGGGATCCGAAGTACCAGAAGCAGATAGTCATTCCCCCGATCAACAACACCTACGGCCTGCACGCGTTGTTGATGCTGGCCAAGATGAACGGCGGCAGCGAAGCCAATGTCGATGCCGGGTTCAAGATCTTCAAGGACGAAATCAACGCCAATGTGCTGGCCTACGAGCCTTCGCCCGGCAAGATGACCGAGCTGTTTCAGTCCGGCCAGGCGTTGCTGGCCGTCTGGGGGTCGGGACGCGTGCAGAGCTTTGCCGGCACCGGCTTTCCCGTCGATTTCGTCTATCCCAAGGAAGGCGCGGTCACGCTGCTGACGACCGCCTGTCCGATTGCCAAGCCCAATGCGTCGCCGCTCGCCTCCAGCTTCGTGAGGGCGCTGCTCGATCCGAAGATCCAGCTCGTGATGCTGAAGGATTATGGCTACGGCCCGGTGCTCAAAACGGTCACGGTGCCGTCGGAACTCAGCAAGATGGCCCCAGTCGGCGACCGCGCGGCCAAGCTCTACACGGCGGACTGGAGCATCATCAACGAAAAGCGCGAAGACTGGACCAAGCGCTGGAATCGCGAGGTCGAGCGTTAAAGTCGGCCACGAGCATCGGAACAAGAGCCATGGCCTATCTCGAGCTCGACCGCGTCGGGAAGCAGTTTGGGGCGCAGACCGTCGTTGACGATTTCACTCTGGCGGTCCGCAAGGGGGAGTTCATCTCCTTCCTCGGTCCTTCCGGCTGCGGAAAGACGACGACCTTGCAGATGATCGCGGGCTTTCTCGATCTCTCGCGCGGTGCGATCCGGTTGGAGGAGAGAGATCTGGCCAGGGTCCATCCGGCCAAACGCGGGCTCGGCATCGTGTTCCAGAGCTACGCGCTGTTTCCACACATGACGGCTGTGGAAAATGTCGCCTTCGGTCTTGAGATGCGGCGCCTGCCGCGCAGTGAGCGTGCCGAACGCGTTCGTGCGGCGCTCACCATGGTCGGCCTCTCCGGCTACGAGGAGCGCTATCCACGCCGCATGTCCGGCGGTCAACAGCAGCGCGTGGCGCTGGCCCGCGCGCTGGTGATCCGGCCGAGTGTGCTCCTGCTCGACGAGCCGCTATCGAACCTCGATGCCAAACTGCGCGAGGGCATGCAGATCGAGTTACGTCAGATCCAGCGAACGCTCGGTACGACCACGATTCTGGTTACCCATGATCAGAACGAGGCGATGTCGCTGTCCGACCGGATTGTCGTGATGAACCAGGGGCGCATCGAGCAGGTCGGCACGCCGCAGGAAACCTACGAGCGGCCGGCGTCGGCCTTCGTGTCGCGGTTCCTCGGCAAGACCAACGACTTTGCGGCGGCGATTGATCGAAGTGCCAGTCCCGCGCGGCTGGTCGCGGGCTCCTGGAGCGCACCGGCGCCGGCCGGAGCGACAGGAGTTGTGACGATCAGCATCCGACCCGAACGGATCGGCTTTGGCGATGCGGGACTGGCCGCGAAGATCGTGACCCGTATCTTCCAGGGCAATCACTGGTTGTTCCAGTGCGAGAGCGAATGCGGTTCTGCGATTGTGATCCGCCAGAACGACGGTCAGCCGCAGCCGGTCGAAGGCGACGCCGTCCATCTTGTCTGGCGGGCTGACGATATGGTCCTGCGTACCGGAGGCGCGACGTGAGCGCGGTCACCGACACGGCTGCGTTGAGCCCGTCAGCGACGTCGGATCGGCGAGGCGTACGCGCGCCCTGGGCGCTTGCGGCGCCTGCACTAATGCTATTCGTCGGGGTGCTCGTGATTCCGCTCGCGATGACGGTGATGCTGTCGTTTCACGACTGGGGCCAATACAAGGGCATCGAGCCGGTCTTCATTCTGAAGAACTGGCGCGAGATCGCGGCCGATCCCTATTACCTCGAAATGTTCGGGCGAACGCTC
>DATHPL010000211.1:0-3315 GCA_035483915.1 Bradyrhizobium sp. | reverse complement strand
ACCCAGTCGGTCTTCTCCAGCGCCTCGACCAGCTTGTCGGCGTCGGTCGAGCCGCCGCGCTTCACGGCGTCGGCGATGTAATAGACTTCGTCATAGGCGGTGTAACCGGCATAAGACGGGAAGTTGCCGAACTTCGCCTTGAAGGCGTTGGCAAACGGCACACTCTTCTCGGTCACCGCCAGGCCCGGTCCCGACACGCCCTGATAGAGCACGCCATCGGAGGCGTTGTTGGTGTCCTTGCCGAAGGTTTCGTTGGTGGCCTGCGAGGAAATGCCGAACATCGGGATCGGAACCTGCTGGTTCTTCCACTGCACGGTCGGCTGCGTACCGACATGCGAGATGCCGGTGATCATCACGTCGGGCTTGGCGCCCTCGATCTTGTTGAAGATCGGCGTGAAGTCGGTGGTGTCGGGCGAGAAGCGGATGTGGTCGAGCACCTTCAGCCCGATCTTGGGCAGGCATTCCTCGTAGCCGGTGTCGAGCGGCTTGGTCCAGGCTGCGTCCTCGCTCATGATGACGGCGGTCTTCATCTGCTTCTGTTCGACCAGAAGTTCCTTGGCGGCGTCGCAGACCGACAGCGCCAGCGCCGCGGAGGTCAGGTAGCCGTGGAAGGTGTACTTGTTCTTCTCATAGTCGGCGTGAACACTCTTGCTGATCTCGTTGGAGGCAGCACCGGGCGTGATGAAGGGCGTCTTCAGGCGCGAGGCCCACGGCTCCAGCGCCAGCACCACTTCGCTGATGTAGCTCGCGACGACGATGTTGACCTTGTCTTCGTTCACCGCGCGCTGGAAGGCGCGAACGGAGTCAGCTGAAGAAGAGTGGTTGTCATAGGTGATGATTTCGATCTTGCGTCCGTCGACGCCGCCCTTGGCGTTGATTTCGTCGGCCGCGAGCTGGGCGGCCTGCGGGATCGAGGCGCCGGCAATCGCCTGCGCTTCCGCGATGACGCCGATCTTGATCGGGTCGGCGGCGAGCGCCGGACCGGAAGCCGCTAGCACGAGGCCGAGGGCCGTCGCGCCGAGCAGCGAACGGAAAAGCGGCGTTCGAAATGTTGATGTCATGACGTTCCTCTCCATGTCTTTCAGGCCCGGGCGGCCTTTGACGTCGCCGGGCTATTATTTCTGACCTTGGCGGCCTTGAGGTTATTGTAGCTGCGCTTGCGTCCCCAGCAAGCGAAACGGCAGCAACCTGTTTTGGTGGTACGACCTCGATATCCCCTTGGGAAGTCCAAAATCGTCGCAGTCACTTCGCTCTCCGGGCAGCGTTAACGGGGCGCGCCAAAAATATCGGAGCCTAACGAAGCCAGCGTTTTCCTTGTCTATTCAATGGATTACGTGATTGGCTTTCTATCCCATTGCTGGCCCGGCGAACGCTGGCAAGCCCGTGCCGATGAGACGAAAGACTAGAGCACAGGACGCTCTTTTCGTCGGTCGTTTTCGTCCGCGACGAGGTAGTCGTCGAGTCCGAAAGCCGAGGATCGCGACGTTCACGCGGCGAAATCGCCCGGTGCGATGATCCCGATGATCTCGGCGTGGAAACCGCGGCCGCGCAGACAGGTTTCGATTTCGTCCGCGATGTGCCAGGCCATATTGACCAGCGGCTTGGCGCGGTCTGCCGCCGGGAAAGCATCGTCGGATAGAATTGGAATCCGCGTGCCCGGAATGAAGTGTCCGATCTTGCCCGAACCGGGCTTTTCGTAAACCGCGCTGATCGACGTGTGATCGAGGCCGAGCAGCCTGATCGGTATAGCGGCCCGGTCCGGAAACGCCATGCCCGCCAGGGGACCATATCGCTTGACGGCGGATTTGATTTCCGCAGCCTTTCTGGCGCGCCATAGCGCGATTTCCTGCGGCAATCTTGCGAGATCTCTGCCGTAACGACGCTCGCGCTCGAACATTGCGGCTCTGACAAAGGAGGACTCTTCGGAATCCCACGCCCCGCTGAGGAATACCCGGACGTTGCCGCCATAGCGCTTGGGAAATTCAACTTGCGAAATAAACATGCCCAGCGATTTCGCAATGAACTGGAATGATGTGCCGCTGTAGGTGCGCGGATGTTCATGATGGAACGTATCGAATTGCCGCCCGGCAAGGATCGAGCCGAGATAGTGGTTCTCGATGACGATCTTTGTTCGCGGGCTCGACAGCACGTTCAGCGCCCGGATGACATCCGGCAAGTCTTCGATCTGCGCGAACACGTTGGTAAAGGTGATGATGTCGGGCTGCCCGAACTGGGCGACAAAGCTCCTGGCGACATCCTCGCTGAAAAACGAGTTCCAGACCCGATGCCCTGAGGCGGATGCATCCGCGGCCGCGCCGGTTGGCTCGATGCCGTAGGTTTCTGCGCCATGTTCCGCAAAGATCGACAGCAGGCTGCCGTCGTTGCAGCCGACGTCCAGCACCTTCTTGCCGCTGAGATCGCCATATTTTGCGAAGCAGGCGGCGACCAGACTGCGCATGCCGTTGAGCACATCGAGGGTCTGGCGCGCCCGATAATGGTAGGTTTGCGGAAACAGGTCTTGTTTAGGAACCTGAAACCGCTGATGCGCAGTACAGCAGGTTTCGCAGAACAGAATTTCGATGGGGTATTGCCGGCAGATGCGCGCGTCGCCGATTGGAACCAGATCGTCGCGCATCGGATGCTTGCCGAGGTTGAGCATCGACTGCAACGATACGGTTCCGCACACCTCGCACCGGTGTATCTCGCGCCGTCCCGCATGATCTGGGGATATTGTCTTCTGCGGGGCGTGGTCAGCGTGCCGTCGCGGCGTCGGGAACCCGATCAGGCGGGCCGACTGCCGGGTCGTACGATCCAGGTAAGCGGCTGTCTTCATGGTGGTGGCGCCGTTGCGGGAGGTCTTCGCGTTACGAAAGCGACGCTTTACGATACGCAACGCTGCAACTGCCGATGGGTCAGCCCGCGATAACAGGGATTGCCGCCTCCGCTCAGGGGCGCAAACGCCATAGTATGGCGAGACCTGCTCCCACTCTGGGGCCCGGTCGTTAACATTCTTTTAACGACGTTTGATTTTCGGCCTGTTTTGGGTGCTTCGCGGGGCGATGGCCGGGGTCAGTTCGCCTCTTCGAGGGTGCACTTGAGCGGATGGCCGTGCTCGGCTGCAACGGCCAGGATGTTGGTTATCCTTCTTTCGGCCTCCTCGCGTTCACAGGTGCCGCAGATCGCTTTGCCCTCGTGATGGACGCGAAGCATCAGTTTATTAGCTTCGTCAAAGTCCAAGTCAAAGAAGTGCTGCAACACCCAGACGACGAAATCCATCGGGGTTTCGTCGTCGTTGAAAAAAACGATGTTGCAAAG
>DATHPL010000210.1:0-4494 GCA_035483915.1 Bradyrhizobium sp. | reverse complement strand
CGGGATTCCGACCGCGCGCGCCATCTGGCGATCATCGACGCCGGCGCGGATCATGGCACCCAGCCGCGTGCGATCCATCAGGACATAGAGCGCGATCGCGGCGATCACGGCGACGCCGACCAGCACCAGCCGGTAGGTCGGGAATACGAAACCGAACAACCGTGTCGGCGCCTGTAGATTTTGCGGTGTCGGCACCGGAATGGAATCTCCGCCCCAGAGCACCAGGCACGCATCCGAAATGATAAAGGACATGCCGAGCGTAACCAGCACCTGGCCGAGCGGATTGGTTTTCAGCCGCGTCAGCACCAGCCGCTCGAACAGGCCGCCGAGTGCTGCGACGGCGATTCCGGCGCCCAGCGCCGTAACCCAGATGTTCAAGCCGCTGTAGTCGCGCAACGCCACGGCGCCGAAATAGGTGCCCAGCATGAAGAACGCGCCGTGGGTGAGGTTGGCGAGCCGCATCAGGCCGAAGATCAGCGAGAAGCCGGACGACAGCAGAAACAGCAGGCCACCGAGCGACAGGCTATTGAGACCCTGGATGATCCAAAACTGCATCTAGTGGTCCTTAAAGCCCGGTCTCGCTTAGAATCCTTGCGAGACGCTGCCGTCTCGCATCTCGTCCCGTAACTAAAGCTCCAGATTCTTGGCCGGCGGATAATCGCGCGAATAGACCGGGTTCTTCAGGAATTCGGTCTTGTCGTAGGTCCAGAACTGGCTGACATCCGGATAGGTCTTGATCACGGAATTGACCAGACGCCCGTCCGTGCGCGTTACCTTGCGGATGTAGACGTCGCCAATGATGTTGCCGAACTCGTCGAACTTGATAGGGCCGCGGATCGTATCGACGTCGGTGCCGCGGATCGCGGCCATCAGGGCTTTCCTGTCTTCGGCATTGGCCTTGATGGCCTTCAACGCGGCTTCCAGCACTTCGCCGGCAATGTAAGTGCTAGCGGCATAGTAGCCGGGATCGTATTTGAACTGCTTGCGGAACGCCGGCGCAAATGCCTTGTTGAGGGGATTGTCGACTTCGGCCGAGTAAAAGCTCGTGGTGACGATGCCGAGCGCCTCGTCGCCCATGTTGCGCAACACGGATTCATCGAGCGCGGTCATGCCGCCGATCACGGCCATCTTGTCCTTGAGGCCATATTCGACGAACTGGCGCACGAAGCGAAAGCCGTTCGAGCCGGCATAAGCGAGGAAGATCGCATCCGCATTCTTCACCTGCGCGACATAGCTGCCGTAATCCGGTGTCGCCAACGGCGTGAAGATCTTCTGTATGATCTTGCCGCCATTATCCTCGAAGACGCGCTGGAAGCCGGCGCACATTTCGTGGCCATAGGCAAAGTCGTCGCCGATGGTGACGATCTTCTTGTATTTGAGCTCCTTGGCCGAATATTCGGCCAGCGGGTAGGCGCATTGCGCCGCGGTGGAGCTCAGCCGAACGTACCAGGGGCTTGGATGCCGCTGGGTCATATCTTCGGCCGCCGAGACGCCGAGCGTCGGCACCTGCTTTTCGGTGAGATAGTCGGCGATCGCGAGCGCCTCGAAAGCCGCCAGCGGGCCGATGATGCAATGGACGTCGTTCTTCTCCACCAGCTCCTGCGCCTTGGTGCGGGCGGTGGCGGGAACGCCGGCGGTGTCGGCCACGATCAGATCGACCTTGCGGCCGGCAAGCGTGTAGTCGTGCTCCTTGAGGAACATGGCCAGCGCCAGTTCCATGTCGATGCCGCCGGAGGCAAGCGGGCCGGTCTTGGCCGCCAGCAGCCCGATCCGAACCGGACCGCTGCCTTGCGCAAACGCAAGGTTGGGGCTCGCCATGGTCGCGATGCCTGCGCCGGCAACGCCCGATACAAATTGTCGTCGTGAAATCGTCATGATCCCCTCCCGAGGTAACTCAGCCGAGACACCGCGCTTGTTGTTTTCTTGGACGGTTTATCGGACGGAAGCCCTAAATGATCAAGTGATAACCATGCTTTTCGGACAGGACCCGTCACGCACTTAAGTCGAAAGCGGGCGTTAATTCAGCGTTTTGATGCGGTGCGGTAGCGCAAGCGTGCGACGATTGGCCTTAAGCGCCGCTATTCCGCACCCGGCCCTATTTGCCGTCCTTGTTGCCGCCTTTGGGAGCGGTGACGAGGGTCTTCTTCAGGACTTCGAACACGGAAGCCGTGTCCTGATCGCCGAGTCCCATGGTCAGGGCCTGCGTATAGACAGGCTGGGTCAGCGTGAACATCGGGGTCTCGACGCCGACGTCGCCGGCGAATTCGGCGATGATCGCCATGTCCTTTTTCCAGGTCGAGACCTTCATGGTGGCGGGCTCATATTTGCCTTCGACCATCATCGGCGCCCGCATCTGGAACATCCGCGAGCCGCCGGCGCCCGGGCCGACCATCTCGACCACGAGTTTCGGGTCGAGGCCGGCGCGTTCGGCCAGGATCATCGCTTCCGCGGTGGCGACATTGTGGATCGCGACCAGGTGGTTGGCGACGAATTTCATCTTGCTGCCATTGCCGTAGGCGCCGAGGTCGGCGCTTTGCTTGCCGAAGTCGGCAAACAGCGGGACGCATTTGGCGATCGCAGCACTGTCGCCGCTGGCATAGACGATGAGGTCGCGCAACTTGGCCTGCGCGCCAGTACCACTGAGCGGGCAATCGAGCGCGATATGGCCGGCCTTTTTCAGGATCGCCTCGAACCGAAGCTTGTCGGCAAGCGTGAGCGTCGAGAGCTCCGCCACAATGCGCGGCGGCTGACCGGAATCGGCGATCGCTTTGGCCACGCTTTCCACCGCCGCCGGCGTCGGCAGGCTCGTCATGACGATCGGCGCATTCTTGACGACATGGGCCACGTTTTCGACGATGACGACATCGGCTTCGGCAAGCTCGGCGCATTTGGCCGGATCGGTATCGAAGCCGATCACGCGCCACCCGCGTGCAACCAGATTGCGCGCAATCGCGCCGCCCATAATGCCAAGCCCGACGATCCCGACCGTCTTGTCCATCAGAGTTCCTTCCCTGCCGAATTCGATTGACGGGCAACGCCGGCCGCGCCTTAATTAGTGATCGGACGATAAACAACCGTCAAACGGCCGTCCGGTCAAGCGGCGTTCGGTGCCGCCGTGACGGAGACGTACCAGAAGAATCGAGCGTATAACAATACGTCGGCACAAGCGGCGATCGGGAGGATCGCGAGATGACAGCTACCGGTCTGAAGACCCATGCGGCGTCCCCCTCCGGGGCGGAGGCTGACGACCGCGCCTATGCGGCGATGGTGGCGCGCGCCGCGGCCCTGGCGCCACGCTTGCGCGAGAGCGCGCGGAGTTCGGAACAGTTGCGCTGCCTGGCCGAGGACACCGAACGTGAATTGCACGAAAGCGGCCTGTTCCGGATCGTGCAGCCCAAGCGCGTCGGCGGCTCTGAGCTCGATTATATAGCGCTGATCGATTGCGCGGACGCGATCGGGCAGGGCGATGCCTCCGTCGCCTGGACCTTCGCCAACCTCGCCAGCCATCACTGGATGCTCGCGATGTTCGATCAGCGCGCCCAGGATGTGGTCTGGGGCAAGAGCCCCGACGTGCTGATTGCCTCATCCTTTATCTTTCCCGCGGGGCGCGCGCGAAAGGTCGATGGCGGATACGTGCTGCGCGGCAGTTGGCCATTTTCTTCCGGCGTGAATTGCAGCGAATGGAATATGCTGGCGAGCGTGGTGTCGTCGGAGGATGACGCCGACGGCATCGAGTATCGTATCTTCCTGCTGCCCAAGAGCGACTATCGCATCAAAGACACCTGGGACGCGGCTGGCCTGCGCGGCACCGGCTCGAACGATGTCGAGGTGAGCGATGCTTTCGTCGCCCATCATATGACGGTCGGAGTCCACGAAGTCGCTGGTGGCCCGACCCCCGGAAGCCGCACCAACCCGAATGCGCTGTACACATTGCCGGTGTTCTCTCTGTTTCCCTATGTGCTGTCGGGCGTGGCGCTCGGCAACGCGCAGGCCTGCCTTGACGATTACGTCGATCTCGCGCGACACCGCGCCTCGACCTATAACCGCGCCAAAATCGGCGATCTCCAGACCACCCAGATCAAGATCGCCGAAGCCGCCTCCAAGATCGACGCGGCGCGCCTGATCATGCGCGCGACCTGTATCGAGGCGCTGGCCGACGCGCGCCGCGGCCATATTCCTGATATGACCGCGAAGACCAGGATGCGGCGGGACGGCGCCTATTCGGTCAACCTCTGCACCGAGGCCGTTTCGCTGCTGTTTGCGGCAAGCGGCGCGCGCGGGCTTTATATGTCCGGCGCGTTGCAGCGGCAGTTCCGCGACGCGCATGCCATCAACTCCCACATCGCCTTCAACTTCGATGCGGCGGGCACCAATTACGGGCGGGTCGCGCTTGGCCTGCCTTCCGAAAACCTGACGCTGTGAGACGATGAACGACAAGCCAACGCACGTGCCGGAGCCCGAGACCGCCAATGAGCTTTCAAGCGGCAGTTCGGC
>DATHPL010000209.1:0-5290 GCA_035483915.1 Bradyrhizobium sp. | reverse complement strand
AGCGCCCGCGATGCCAGCACCAGCCAGGCATTTTCCTGGGTCGAGGTGTAAGGCGAAAGCCCGCGCGCGGCTTCCACCCGCGACACCGCCTGCGTCAAGGTGGCCCGTGGCGCATTGCCTTCACCCGCCAGCGACACCAGCGCTGCTGCGTCACGCAAGGCGCTGCCGTAATCGACCCGGCCGAATTCAAGCACCGGCTTCGGCGCCAGACTGTCGGCGGCAGCGGCATAGACCCGCTCGGCTCTTGCTTTGTCGCCGACAAGTGCGAGCGCCGCCGCGAGCTGCGCCTTGGCAATCGGCGTCGCCAGGTTGTTCAGCTTGGTATCGGCGAGATACCGCAAGTCACCGATCGGCGCGGTGCCGTTGCGCGCAAGCACATAAAGCCCATAAGCGAGGTTTTTACCGCCGTCTTTTTCAGGCTCCTCGGCGTTCACGACCGAGTTGCGGATGCGATCGAGCGCGCTGCGAAACAGCACATCCGGCACGGTGAATCCCTTTTCACGTGCCCGCGTCAGGAAGTCGGTGACATAGGCATCGAGCCAGGCGTCGTCGCCGCCAGCCGACCACAGGCCGAACGAGCCGTTCGAACCTTGCCGCGCCAGCAGGCGGTCGATGGCATCCTTGATGCGCTGGTCGATCGCGGTATCCATCGCCAGATGCGCGCCGGCGGCCAGTTCGTTGACGTAAAGCAGCGGCATCGCGCGGCTGGTGATCTGCTCCGAACAGCCGTGGGGATAACGGTCGAGAGCTTTCAGGATGGTCGCCGCATCGAGCGCGGTGGAGAGGCTCGCAGAAATCGAGACGCTGCCGGTGCCCTCGACCAGGTCGGAGAACATGTCGGAGGTCAGAGTCAGGCTCTCGCCCTTCGCCAGCGTGCGAACCGAACGGCGCGTGAGAATCTGCGTTGCAGGCTTCACATCCAGCGCATAATGCCGCGCCAGCGTCAGACCGTTCGGCCCTTTGATATCGACGTCGAGAGCAGCCGAGCCGGCACCGCCGGCATAAAGCGCCAGCGACATCGACGATCTCTGCTTGGCGGCCAATTTCGCCGTCGTTACGGGATTGCCGCTAACCTTCACTGGACCTGAGGTCTTCACGCTGACGATATAGTCGCCAGGCGCACCTTCGACATTGTCGAGGTCAAAGCTCATCGTGCCGTGATCGCCATTGAGCAGGAAGCGCGGCAGCGTCGCCGTCAGCACGACGGGATCGCGCACGGTGACGTCGACCGTAGCGCGGCCGAGTTTGGTCGCCGTCCACGCGACCGCCATCACGCGCGCGGTGCCGGCAAATTCCGGAATGTCGAAACTGACCTCAGCGCTGCCGTCGGCGGCGACGGTCACAATTCCGGAATAGAGCGCGAGCGGCTTCTGCGTCGGCGGGCTGCCTTGCAATTCCGCGCCGGCGCCGTCGCCCCCGGTCTTGAGCTGACCGCGGGTTCCCTGCATGCCATCGATCAATTGGCCATAGAGATCGCGGATTTCGGCCGTCAAGCGGCGCTGGCCGAGATAATAGTCGTCCGGGGCCGGCGGCTTGTAGTTGGTAAGGTTGAGAATGCCGACATCGACCGCCGCCACGACGACCTTGGCGTCTTCACCGGGATTGAGACCGGTCAGCTTCACCGGCAGCCTCATGGTGGTGTTCGGGCTCACCAGCGCCGGCGGCGACAAATTGACTTGAAGCGTGCGCGACTTCTTGTCGATGCCAAACCATTTGAGCCCGATGGCGCGGCCGGGCATGCGGAGCGCAGCCGCATCGAGCGGACGGCGCAAGGTCGCAACCACGTAGGCGCCGCTGCCCCAATCCTTAGCCACGGGAATCCTGACTTGGGCGGTGCCTTCCTTGACGTCGGTGGTTTGCGTCGTTAGCAGCCGGTCACCGAGAACGTTGATCGTCAGTTTACCGGCGGTGCGCGCATTGACCGAAACCACCATGGTGTCGCCGGACTGATATTCCGGCCTGTCGATCGAGGTCTCCAGAAGATCGGGCGTGTCGGCGCTACCGTCGGAATACCAGCCGACGTCGAATTGCACCGAGGTCAGCGGACCGTCCGTGTCAGCCGATTTGACATCGAGCCGATAGCGTCCCGGTCGCGGCGACAAGGTGATGCGGGCCGGACGGTCGGCCGCGACCGTCAGATCGCCGTCGTCAACACGTTGGGTCGATTTGACCGGCTCGAACTCCCAGGATGAATTCTGGCGATACCACTGATAGCGGGATTCGACCTTCAAAAGCTCATAGCGCAGGCCGTCGCGCGCCAGCGATTTGCCGTCGGGTGAAACGAACACGATGTCGAAGGCAGCCTTGTCACCCTCGGCGACGTTCTTGTCGCCGAACAGCGGCTTGACGCCGATCATGGCGGCAGCCGGCGCCACCGGCAGTACGATCTTGCGCTCGACGGCGCGACCGCCGGCCTCCGCCATGCGGATGAAGATCTGCGCTTCCTGCGGGCGGGTGGACGTCGGCGGTTTTGCCAGGCCCACTGGGAAGGTCGCAACGCCGTTGGCATCGGACTCCGGCAGGTTCTCGATTGGCGCTCGCTCGTTGCTGGCGTTTTCCTCGTCCGCCACGCCGAACTGATAGCCGGCGAAGCCCGGCCGCTCGTCGGCGGATGCCACCAGCATGTCACCTTCGAGCTGGAGGTCCGAAGCCGGCGCGCCATAGAGAAAGTGACCGTCGACCTTAAGCTCTACCGGAGCATCTACCTTGATCTGCTTGTCTTTGCTGGTGACTTCGAAGTCGATGCGCTCGGGGATATAGTCTTCGACCATGAAGGTCGTTTCCCCGACCGAATTCCCCTTCGGGTCGGTAAAGGCCCTTACCCGCCAGGTGCCGGCCGGGACGGCCGAATTGAGCGGCAGCGCCAGCATGCGGCCGCCGGCGCCCTGATCGGGCAGCACCGCGCGGCGGAATTCCACGCCATCGGGGCGCTCGACCACCATCGTCAGAGGGCCGCCCGAAATCGCATTGCCCAGACCGTCGCGCAAAAGCGCCGTGAGATAGACCGTTTCATTGGAACGGTAGACCCCGCGCTCGGCATAAACGAAGGCGTCCGCGCCAGCAGGCACGGCTCTGCCAGAAACGCCGCGGTCGGACAGGTCGAACGCATTGGATTTCAGGCTGAGGAAGGCATAGTCGGCCTTGTCGGTCGTCACCGTCAGCATCGCCGGCGAAAGACCGCCCTCGCCGCGCGCGAGCCCGGCTTCAAACACCGCATGACCAGCATCATCGGTCTTGCGGGTCGCGAGGATTTCGTTGTTGCGCGCCACCAGGTGGACTTCGGCTTTTGAAATCGCCTCCGTCGACGCCAGCGAATTCACAAACACATGAATGCCGTCATTGCCGGAAAACGCCGTCAGGCCGAGGTCGGAGACGATGAACCATTGCGTCGCCAGCCCACCATCGTCGCCGCTACCGTCGCTGCCCGGTCCCTTGGCGGCCGCGGTCATGACGTAAACTCCCGGCTGCATGGCGCCGAGCGCTTCATCGACCGGAAAAGCCGTCGTGACGTCCTGGTTCAGTGTCGTGGCGGTTGCGAGTTGCCCGGACCAGACCTTGACCCCGCGCTCATCGCCGAGGCTGGAGAGTTCATAGCGGCTCAAGGCGCGCTGAAAATCGCCATCGATCACGGTGTTGATCAGATTGCGGTCGCCGATCCGAAACACGTCGATGGAAACCGAGGGCGTATTGACGCTGACCAGCGGAATGCCGCGCTGGCCGGTGCGCGGCAGCACATAGGCGCGGCCGGTGAAGCGGACGAACGGCTTGCGGTCGCGCACATAGACGTTGAATTCCGCCGATTTGGGCAGGCCTTCTTTGACCGTCGACGGCAGGCCGGCGCGCAGATTGATGTTGTAGCGTTCGCCGTGTTTCAGGCCATCGACGCAGAGCTGCTGACCTTCCGAGGTCAGAGCGGGCTTGTCGTTACCGGCGAGCGCGACAAATGGCGCGAAGTCGGTACGCTTGGCAAGATCCTCGGAGAACTGGAAACAGGCCCGCGGCGAGGCTGAATCGGAATCGATCGTGTAGTCGAGCAGCCGGAAGCCGTGCTCGTCGCGCATTTTCTCGTATTGCCCGCGCACCTCGGCGACCTCGCGCAGATCGAGCGACAGCCGCAAGCTATCCAGCGCCGGCCGCCACAGCTTGCGTTCCGACATCGCCCGGCCAAGCACGGCGAGCGCATCCGCCTCATCGGCCGGATTGCCGCCGCGCTGATAGGCGATATAGGCAGCCGTCGAGGCGCGCTCGAGCAGGAAGGTCTGCTCGCTGGAATTGGCGGGGCGGATCTGGAAGATGGTGCGGGCCAGCCGCAGCCAGTTGCCGCTGTCATCGGGCGCCGTGGTGGCGATTTGCCCCAGGATTTGCAGGCCCGTCCGTACATCGTTGCGCTTGAAGGCGGCGTCCGCATCCGCTTTCAACGCCGCGCCGGATTTGCTCACGACGCCCGCCTCGCTCTTGATCTGCGCCTCGAGCTTGATCGCAGAATCGGCGAGATCATCGCGCTTGAACGGCTTTTCGGCTGCCTGAGCCGACGGCAGACCGGCTGAAATCAGGCCAAACGACAGCGTGGCGCAAAGAATTGCAGCCCGAACCAAACCGATCATGACGGAGCTCCCGGAGCGGCGAATGCGCCGCCAATGAAAAGAAGTGCGCTAAAAGGTGACGGACTCGTGGCGGAAACACCAAGGGGCCAGAAAGTCGTATGCGACATTTGTCGAAGCCTTTGGGGTCCCTAAGCCGCCGCCGTCGGGACGCGGCAAGGTAGGCCGGCCGAGGCGTTATCCGGCCCAGCTCACCCTTTGTCGCAGCCCCCTCGAAATCGGTTCGGTAATGCCTGGTGGGAATGCTGATTTTTTAATTCCGGTGGTATAAAAGCCACGCAACGGTCCCATAGCTCAACTGGATAGAGTAACGGATTTCTACTCCGTGGGTTGCAGGTTCGAATCCTGCTGGGATCGCCAACAAAAACCCTTATAAAATAAGAGTTTCTTGCACGTTTTAGCTTCGTTCTCAGGCCGATTTTGTGTTGCGAACGGCTGCTTCCGACTTCCAATGATTTCAAGCCGTTGCGTGCGGCTGCCGTTCACCCCATGCAACACGGGCGCAACATCGCAAATCAGGATTTGTTGTCCAGTTCACAGCAATTCCAGGCTTCCCGAATTCCTCACCAGAGAACAAAGATCGAAAGAGACAGCGGAATGAAATTCGTCGAAACGAATGGCTTCACTGACCTTGGTGTCGGCGCCAGGCTCTGGCGGCACGAGAGTGGGACCTACGTGAAGTTCATGCA
>DATHPL010000208.1:0-3961 GCA_035483915.1 Bradyrhizobium sp. | reverse complement strand
TGATCGATCTTCAGCGTCACGCAAGCGCCTGGGGCACCGGCGCCATCAACCCGCGCCGCTCCGGCATGGTCTATGCGATCGATGGCCGTGAGCGCTGGCTGGTGCACAATTACATGAAGCCGGACGAAGGCGACTTCGACGAGGTCGATCGTGATGCCTGCATTCGCACCATCCTCGGGGTCGGTCCGGATTTCAGATACGACATCCTCTCCAAAGAGGATTGGGTTGGGCGACGGTTGATCGCGAGCAAATTCCGCGATCGCTGCGCTTTCATCGCGGGCGATGCCGCGCATATCTGGGTGCCCTATGCGGGTTACGGCATGAATGCCGGGATAGCGGACGCAACCAATCTGTCCTGGATACTGGCCGCGCATCTCAACGGCTGGGCGCCGGATTCCATTCTCGACGCCTATGAGGCCGAACGCTGGCCGATCACGAGCCAGGTTTCGCGGTTTGCGATGTCGCATGCCGAAGCCGAGATTCGCCGCCGCGGCGCCGTCCCCCGAGGAATCGAAGATGCCACCGCGGAAGGCGAGCGCGCGCGTCGGGAAATCGGGCAACTGACTTACGAGATCAACGTTCAGCAATATGCCTGTGCCGGCCTCAACTTCAGCACCTATTACGATCAATCGCCGATCATCGCCTATGACGGCGCCGCACCTCCGGCCTATACGATGAGCCGCTACACGTCCTCGACGGTGCCGGGGTGCCGGACGCCGCATCTCTGGTGCGCGGATGGCGTCTCGCTGTACGACAGGATGGGACCGGAATTCACGCTGCTGCGCTTTGATCCGGCAGCGGACGTCAAGCCTCTCGTCCGTGCCGCGGAGAAGAGGAAAGTGCCGTTCGAACTGCGCGATGTTGCGGCGCCGGCCGAAGTGATGCGCGAAGGCACGCTGGTGCTGTCGCGACCCGACCAGCATGTTGCCTGGCGCGGCCATCGCGCGCCAGCCGATCCGCTTGCGTTGGTTGATCGTATCCGCGGCGTACGGTGAGGATCAGGCCGCGACGCCGGCTTTAGGATCAGTCTTCGTTGGCCGCGATCGATTCCATCAGGGACACGAGCTGCCGCTGGACGGTCTGATCCTTGATCTTGCTGTAGGCGCGCAAGAGCCTCAGGCTGAAGGCACTATCGAGAAACAGCAGGCTTTCCACTTCGCGAGCCTTGCTGTCGCCGTCGTAGAAGAAGGTGACGGGCACATCGAGCGCCGTTGCAATTTGCTGAAGACGGGCGGCGCCCACGCGATTGACGCCTTTCTCGTATTTTTGAACCTGCTGGAAACTTACGCCCAATTGTTCGCCAAGCTCGGCCTGCGAGATCTTTTGTTCCACGCGCCGTAACCGGATTCGTTTGCCAAGCTCAATATCTGGCTTGCCGGCACTGCGTTGCTTCATCTTCTTGGCTACAGATTTATTCATACCGTTTCTACTGTCCTTCGCTTATGAAGCGCCTGAATAAGCGGGCCCGTGGCGACCCTTATACACTGCTTCAGGCCCACTTCTAATGGATGAATACGTATTCAAACCGGAAACCTACGGGGATTTGTTTCCCCAACAAGAGGCCTGACGACCATCAGGCAAGGAATGACGTTCATAATTCGACGACAAAGGTACGATGGTCTGGAAATAGGTTTCGCGCCTTCGTTTCAACCAGGGCGTTTCCCCAATACTTTTGAATCTAAGGATCATTATTCCTGCTTTGGCAAGTTCTGAATGATTGTACAACCCGGATACGGGACTTTTTGACGCGTTCGCCTGCTCCGCACTTTCGCGAAAGTTGATCGGGCACATCCACAGGCTGTGGCCGGGCCTGAGGTCGGAAACGCCCGTCCGGCAGGTTTTCCGCGACGCAACAACCCCTGACCCCGCCGCGGCGTGCTAGAAGTAAACCCGGATCACTACGGGGTGGGGTAGCGATGTCACAAATCTGTGTAAGGACGAAATCTATCTTCTCAGTCCTAATACCGTCGGACTTTTTATGGTGGCAAGGTGTTGATCGACCCATCGCCTCGACCATCTGGCAAGCTCGGTAGCGGGAACACGCTGTGGCTTATTTCGAAGAAAATTTGCGGGCTGTGCTGGCAACCCTTGAGGAGTGCCAGGCTTCCCTGGTCCGGAACGGTGATCGCGACACCGCGCAACTGATTTCGGTCGCTATACTGGAGCTTCGGATCAAGCTGAACCGGATCGACGATTCGGAATTGAAGGCTTTGTGCGATGCAATGCTGCGGGACGTTGATGCGGCCTCAAAGCCGGTTCGACCAAAGCCGCCGGAAGGCCTGCGCCAGCGGTCTCCGGCCTCGCTGAAGCTCGTCAAGTAACGCCGGCTAACAATCCAAAAGCGCGTCGTCGTGATTTTGCGGATCGCCGCGCATCCGCTACATGAGCGCCCATGACTCACGACGTTTCGATCCCTGCCGCATTGATTGCGGGCCTTGTCAGCTTCCTGTCGCCTTGCGTGCTGCCGTTGGTGCCGCCCTATCTGGTCTATCTGACTGGGGCGACCATCGAACACGTGGCCAATGCCGAAGCCGTATCGTCCTCCCGCCGCGCGGTGATGGTTTCGGCCGTGATGTTCGTGCTCGGCTTTTCCACCGTGTTTGTGGCGCTTGGCGCCAGCGCCTCCCTGGTCGGCAGCTTCATCCATGCCTGGTCGGCCGAGCTGTCGATTGTCGCCGGTGTTGTCATTATCGTGATGGGGCTGCACTTCCTGGGGCTGACGCGGATCGATCTGCTGATGCGGGAGGGGCGCCTTCCCATTCCCAAGCCGGTCGGGCTTTGGGGCGCCTATGTGATGGGGCTTGCCTTTGCGTTCGGCTGGACGCCGTGCATCGGGCCAATCCTGGCGGCGATCCTGTCAATTGCGGCCTCGGAATCCACGGTTGAAAAAGGCGCCGGACTGCTTGCGGTCTATTCCGCAGGGCTCGGCATTCCGTTCCTGATCGCAGCCTTCATGGTCGAGCAGTTTTCCGCGCTGTTTGCGCGCATGAAGCGGCATCTGGCGCGCGTCGAACAGGCCATGGGCGTGCTGCTCATCGTTACGGGAGTGGGTTTTCTGACCGGCGGTGTCTCGGCCGTCAGCATCTGGCTTCTGGAGACGTTCCCGGGCCTGCAAAGTATCGGCTGAATCCGAATACGCTAGAGATTGCTGTCGGTGATCGCCGAATAGACCATGGTGCGTAGCTCGCGCCGGATCGGCGTGGCGGTCGATGGCAACACCTGCGTCATGAAAATAGCGATCAGTTCTTCCACCGGATCGATCCAGAACGATGTCGTCGCAGCGCCGCCCCACGCATATTCGCCGACACTGCCGGGAATGAGCGTCTGCGCCGGGTCGAGCGTCACGGAAACGCCGAGCCCGAAGCCGATGCCATGGTAGGTCGCCTCCGAGAACAATGACCGGGACAGTTCCGGTAGCGTCCGGCCGCCCGGCAGATGATTTGACGTCATCAAGGCCAGCGTCTTCGGGCCGACCAGCCGGACGCCGTCCAGTTCGCCGCCGTTGAGCAGCGCGCGGCAGAAGATGAGATAATCGGCGGAGGTCGAACACAGCCCGCCGCCGCCGGAGATGAACGAGGGCGGCGACAGGAAAGAACTGGTCGCCGGATCATCCTGAAGCGTGAGGCCGCCCTTGCGGTCGGCGGCATGAAAGGTCATGGCGCCTTGGGGGCTCGCCGAATAGCACGCGGCCAGGCGATGGGCCTTGTCAGGGGGGACGAAGAAGCCGGTATCGTTCATGCCAAGCGGATCGAAGATGCGCTCCTGAAGGAATTGCTCGAATGGCTTGCCGCTGATGACGCCGATCAGATAGCCGATCACATCCGTCGAGACCGAATAATTCCAGGCCTCGCCCGGGGAGAATTCCAGCGGCATCTTGGCGAGATCCGCGATCATGGATGCCAGCGTGCCGGCCTTTTCGATCTCGCCGATTTTCAATTCGCGGTAGGCCGCATCCACATTG
>DATHPL010000207.1:0-9891 GCA_035483915.1 Bradyrhizobium sp. | reverse complement strand
CGGGCAGATGATCGCGGAGATTTCCGAAAATCACCGCAGCACCGAAATGTTCCGGCAAATCGCGCAGCGGCTCACCGGCCGCGGCGAGACCAAAAAGCCGCGAGGTTCGTTCCTTTCACCACTGATCGATAAACTGCGGTCAAAGTAAGCTGACCGGTCGGGAGTGCCGTCTTGTTTGGTAAGCGTAGCGGAACAGAAGGCGATTCAAGGACCCTGCGGCCCCCCGCGGCGGCACCGGAGGCTGCACCTGCCGGAGCAGTCGCTCCGCGCGCAGCCGCGCCACCTGCCATCGCGTCACCTCCGCTGGCGCCGGCCAAGCCGGCCCCCCCGCCGCCGCCCGTCGAAGCGCGGCGGTCCGACAGCTATTACCAGGTCAAGGCGACGATCTTCGGGGCGTTGATCGAGGCGATCGATCTCGCCCAGTTGGCCAAGCTCGACGGCGAATCGGCGCGCGAGGAAATCCGCGACATCGTCAACGAGATCATCGCGATCAAGAACATCGTGATGTCGATTGCCGAGCAGGAAGAGCTGCTCGACGATATCTGCAACGACGTCCTCGGCTATGGCCCGCTCGAGCCGCTACTGGCTCGCGACGATATCGCCGATATCATGGTCAACGGCGCCGGCACGGTGTATATCGAAGTCGCCGGCAAGATCCAGCGCACCGGAATCCGTTTTCGCGACAACCAGCAACTGCTCAACATCTGCCAACGCATCGTCAGCCAGGTCGGCCGGCGTGTCGACGAATCGTCGCCGATCTGCGACGCCCGTCTTGCAGATGGCTCACGCGTCAACGCCATCGTTCCGCCGCTGTCCCTCGACGGCCCCGCGCTGACGATCCGCAAATTCAAAAAGGACAAGCTGACGCTTGATCAGCTGGTCAAATTCGGCGCGATCTCGAAGGAAGGCGCGGAAATCCTGCAAATCATCGGCCGGGTCCGATGCAACGTGCTGATTTCCGGCGGTACCGGCTCGGGCAAGACAACGCTTCTCAACTGCCTCACCAACTACATCGACGAGGAAGAACGCGTCATCACCTGCGAAGACGCCGCCGAGCTTCAATTGCAGCAGCCGCATGTGGTGCGGCTCGAAACCCGCCCGCCCAATATCGAGGGCGAGGGCCAGATCACGATGCGCGAACTGGTCCGCAACTGCCTGCGTATGCGTCCCGAACGCATCATCGTCGGCGAAGTCCGCGGACCGGAAGCATTCGACCTGCTGCAAGCCATGAACACCGGCCACGACGGGTCGATGGGCACGCTGCACGCCAACAACCCGCGCGAAGCGCTGTCGCGCTGCGAATCGATGATCACCATGGGTGGCTTTTCGCTGCCCTCGCGAACCATCCGCGAGATGATCTGCGCCTCGATCGACGTCATCGTCCAGGCTGCGCGTCTGCGCGACGGCTCGCGGCGCATCACCCACATCACCGAGGTGATGGGCATGGAAGGCGACACCATCATCACCCAGGATGTCTTCCTCTACGACATGATCGGCGAGGACGCCAACGGCAAGATCATCGGCCGTCACCGCTCGACCGGTATAGGCCGGCCGCGTTTCTGGGAACGGGCGCGTTACTACGGTGAAGAGAAACGGCTTGCCGCCGCCATCGATGCCGCCGAAGTCGCGACCGAGAACTGAGGAGAGCCGCGATGAAGATGCAAGCACTCGCTTTGGCCTTTCTCGCGACCGCCGCGATCGGCGGGCTCGCGTGGGTCTTCCTTTATCCGCTGCTTTCGGGGGAGAAAAAAGCGGAGGGCCGCCGCGCTTCCATCGCCAAGTCGGAGCCGGTAGCGGCCCGGCAGACGCAAAAGGACCAGCGAACCCGCCGCGAACAGGTCGAAGGATCGCTCAAGGAAGTCGAAGCCAGGCGCGCTAAAGATTCCAAGGTCACGTTGACCACTCGGCTGACCCAGGCGGGGCTCGACTGGGAGCCGCGGAAGTTCATGATCGTTTCCGGCATTCTTGCCGTCGCGGCGTTTGCGGCCGCGATGGTGGGAGGCGGCGGACCGCTCGGCGCGATCGGCCTGGCTTTCGCCGCCGGATTCGGCCTGCCGCGCTGGATGTTGAGCTTCCTGAAGAAGCGTCGCGAGAAAGCCTTTCTGCGCGCGCTGCCCGATGCGGTGGACGTCATCGTTCGCGGCATCAAGGCCGGGCTGCCGCTGTTTGAATCGCTGAAGGTGGTCGCTGCCGACTCGCCGGAGCCGCTGCGCTCCGAATTCGCCGCCATTATCGAAACCCAGGCGATCGGTATGCCGCTTGGTGAAGCCTGCGGCCGCCTGTTCGAGCGGATGCCGGTGCCGGAAGCGAACTTCTTCGGCATTGTGATCGCGATCCAGCAGAAGTCAGGTGGCAACCTCTCTGAGGCGCTCGGCAACCTCTCCAAGGTGCTGCGCGACCGCAAGAAGATGGCCGAAAAGATTCAGGCGATGTCGATGGAAGCCAAGGCATCGGCCGGCATCATCGGCGCGCTGCCGCCGATCGTCATGATCCTCGTCTACATCACGACGCCTGACTACATTTCGCTGTTGTGGACGCATCCGACCGGCCAGCTGATGCTGGTCGGCTGCGTGGTCTGGATGTCGATGGGCATCCTCGTCATGAAGAAAATGATCAACTTCGACTTCTAAAGGTGCCGCATGATTGGTTTTCTGGTTGAAAAGCTCCACGACCCCCATTTCATGACCATGCTGCTTGCCGCCATCGCGGTCAGCGCCACGGCCTATACCCTGATCATGCCGCTATTCGCCGGCGAGGGGCTGGCCAAACGCATGAAAGCGGTCGCCAGCGAGCGTGAGCGGATCCGGGCACGGGAGCGCGAACGTCTCAATAAGTCCGAAAAAGTGTCGCTGCGGCAGACGCCGAAACAGCTCGTCTCCAAGGTCGTGGAGGATTTCAACCTCGGAAAATGGCTGGCGCAGGAAGCGGCGCGCGACAAGCTGACCCAGGCCGGTTATCGCGGCCAGGCGCCCTATATCACCTTCCTGTTCTTCCGGGCGGTCACGCCGATCGTGTTTTTCGTTGCAGCGGTGCTGTATGTGTTCGTGATCTCGCATCTCGAGAAGTCATTTCCGGTCAAGGTCGGCATGTGCATCGGAGCCGCCTATCTCGGCTTGCAGGCGCCGATGCTGTTTTTGAAAAATGCGATTTCAAAGCGGCAATTGTCGATCCGCCGCGCCTTCCCGGACTCGCTCGATTTGCTCCTGATCTGTATCGAATCCGGCATGTCGATCGAAGCTGCTTTCCGCAAGGTCGCAGTCGAGATCGTGACGCAGTCGGTTGCGCTCTCGGAAGAATTTACGCTGACCACCGCCGAGCTGTCCTATTTGCAGGACCGCAAGGTTGCCTATGAAAACCTCGCCAAGCGTACCGGCACCGACGGGGTCAAGTCGGTCTGTCTCGCCCTTCAGCAGTCCGAACGCTACGGCACGCCGCTGGGCCAGAGCCTGCGCGTCATGGCCCAGGAAAACCGCGACATGCGCATGAACGAGGCCGAGAAGAAGGCCGCGGCGTTGCCGCCGAAACTGACGGTGCCGATGATCCTGTTCTTCCTGCCGGTGTTATTTGTGGTCATCCTCGGGCCGACCGGCATCAAGATCTCCTCGATGCAATAGCGTTGAAGGCGGACCGCGCCTTCAGGATTTCAGCCGCTTGATAAAATGAAACGCCGTTACTCCGGACGGTTCAGCGACGCAACGGGCATTTTTCCCGCATTGCCGAGCCGCGGATCGTCCTTCCGATTCAGCATCTGCTTGAGATAGGCGACGTTGGCCGCCGCCTCGTCGGCGGGAAGATCGGCGCGCACGATCTGCTCGGCCTCGGCGAAACGGCCTTGCAGGCCGATCACCAGCGCCAGGTTTTGCCGTACCCGCGCGTCGGCCCGGCCGCTGGCATAGGCCTGGCGAAGCGCCTCCTCGGCCTTCGGCAGATTCTTCGACAGCACGTAGGACAGGCCGAGATTTGACAGCACCGACGGCTCGCCGGGGACGATCTTCAAGGCGCTCTCATAATAGCGGCGCGCCTCGTCATGGCGGCCGAGCTGATCGAGCGTGGTGCCCTGCACCGAAAGCAACCGCCAATCCGGATTGTCGGGGGAGTGGGCGCGGTTCAGGACGTCGAAAGCCTGCTGAAAGTTTCCATTGTCCGCCAGCGCCCGGCCGTAGCCCGCCAACAACGCCTTGTCGCCGGGATGGGCGATCGTGGCCTGCTCCAGCACGGCCGCCGCCTGGCTGCGCTGCCCGGAGGCGCGCAGCGCCTGGCCATAGGCAAGGGCAGCTTCGGCATTCTTGGGATCGGCGCGGTAACGTTCGCCGGTGACGTCGACCGCCTGACGCGAGTCAGTCTCGGCGCTCGCCGAACTCTTTGGCGATATTGAACCGGTGATATCGGACATGGTCTGGCAGCCGCCAAGACCGGCGGCCAAAATCGCCGTCATGGCAACGGATGCAAGAAGCCGGGTGGACTGCTGACGCATGCACGGGACTCACGGATATCGGCGTCAGACCGAGCCGAATTCGCCCAGCAATAGTCTGTTAACCCTAATGCCGGGTTAACGCCGCCCGAGTCTCACCGCCGTTTAGCCCCGCGATTTCCGCAAATCCGCCCCGTCACGGCCGAGGCAGCGGCAATCGCGGCCGGAAGAGGCTTTCCGACGGGGACCGATCCTGCGGTTACCTGTGGTGCTTGCGCAAATAGGCGTGCAACGAGTCGGTGCCGGTTTCCGCCAGCAGGTTCTTCAGCATCATGTCCTTGCGCCGGCCTTTGGCGAAGTGCTCGCCGTAGGTCTTGCGAAGGCTGCCAATGCGGGTGTTGCCGTGCTTCTTGTCGATGCGGCCGGTCGTGTCGCGGTGCCGGCCGTCCAAACCTTTCCTAGCCATTTGGCACTCCCCTGCATGATCTAATTCACGAAAGGTATCACGGCGACCGGGAAACGTGTAGATCGCGCAGCCATTCGCACCAAGACCGCCGATCTGAAATCCCCGCACCACACGCGGGGGCTTCGAAAAGTGGCCACTGGTTTGGTGTCACATGCCATTGTAGAATCTCGAAAACGCGCAAGCAGCTCTTGCCGCCATCCGTTTCAACCGAAGATCAACGCATGCCCTCCGTGTTCGAGACTGCACCTGCGACGCCGGCCATTTCCATTACGTTTGTGACGTCGGCGACGTGGGAGGCCATCTCCGCCGCGCTTCCCGAACCCTCCCGACAATTCGCCCGCGCCAACGGATTTAAGGCCAAGCCGGGCGCCTATCTGGCGCTACCCGGCGCCAATGGCGAGATCGCACAGGTGGTCTTCGGGCTCGACAATGAGACCGCCAAGTTCCGCGATCCGTTCCGGCCCGGCCAATTGCCGGGTTTGTTGCCGCCGGGCGTCTATCGTTTCGCCAATATCGCCCGCGACCAGGCGCATCTCGCGACGCTTGCTTTCGCACTCGGCTGTTATCGTTTTGGCCGGTACCGGACGTCAGAACCGCCCGAAGTCAGGCTGGTGCCTCCCGGCGGCATCGACATCGCCGACATCACGCGGATGGCGAATGCCGCCGCGCTCGCCCGCGATCTCATCAATACGCCGGCCAATGATATGGGACCGGAGGAACTGGCGCAGGCTGCGCAACAACTTGCGCAAAGTTTTGGCGCCAAATTCAACTGCATCGTCGGCGAGGAACTGACGCGACAGAACTTTCCGCTGATCAATGCCGTCGGCATGGCATCTCCGCGCGCGCCGCGCCTGATCGATTTTACCTGGGGCGATCCGTCCCATCCCAAGGTGACGCTAGTCGGCAAGGGCGTGTGTTTCGATACCGGCGGGTTAGATTTGAAACCTTCCGGCGGCATGTTGATCATGAAGAAGGACATGGGCGGCGCTGCCAACGTGCTCGCTTTGGCGCAGATGGTGATGGGCGCCAAACTGAAGGTACGCTTGCGGGTCTTGATTCCGGCGGTCGAAAATGCGGTGGCCGGCAACGCTTTCCGTCCGCTCGATATCTTCACCTCGCGTAAGGGTCTCACGGTGGAGATCGGCAATACCGACGCGGAAGGACGGTTGGTGCTGGCCGATGCGCTGGCGCTTGCTGATGAGGAAAAACCCGACCTGTTGATTGATCTTGGCACGCTGACGGGCGCGGCGCGGGTAGCCCTCGGCCCCGATTTGCCGCCGTTTTATACCGACGACGAAACGCTCGCCGAAGCGCTTTCGACTTGCGCAAGGCAGGAGCATGATCCGCTGTGGCGGCTGCCGTTGTGGCCGCCATACGACAGCTGGCTCGAGTCGAAGGTCGCCAACATCAACAATGCGCCGTCCGGCGGCTTTGCAGGCTCGATCACCTGCGCTTTGTTTCTCCAGCGCTTCGTCGAAGCGGCCAGGAGCTGGCTGCATGTCGATATCTATGGATGGACGCCGACCGCCAAACCGGGGCGCCCCGAGGGCGGCGAGTGCCAGGCCGCGCGTGCGATCTATCGCCTGCTGAGCAACCGCTATGGATGATGATCCGCGACTTACGCCCGCGAGGGCCGACCTTGCCGCGAAATATCTCGAAGGCAAGGTCAAGGCAGCGCGCTTTGTCGCCGGCGAGGAATTCGAAATCTCGGATGCACTGGCGCCGCTCCGTCGCGCTCCGTCTTCCGACGCGGAACTCTCGACGCAGGTATTCAAGGGCGAGCGCGCAACGATCTATGACTGCAACGGCGAAGGCTGGGCCTGGGGCCAGCTCAACAGCGACGGCTATGTCGGCTGGCTGCCCGATCAGGCGCTGAAAAAGCCTGCCGGCCAACCAACGCACAAAGTCACGGCGTTGCGGACCTTTGCCTTTCCGGGGCCCTCGATCAAGCTGCCGCCGGTGGAGACTCTTGTAATGGGGAGCTTGCTGACGGTGCTGCGTGAGGAGGGTACGTTTGCGGTAACGCACGAGGGCTGGCACCTGCCGCGGCAGCATCTGGACCTGATCGACCAAGACGTCCCGGACTTCGTCGCGGTTGCGGAAGCGTTTGTCGGTACGCCTTACTTGTGGGGCGGCAAGAGCAGCCTCGGAATCGATTGTTCGGGGTTGGTCCAGGTTTCGCTCACCGCCGCCGGGACCGGCTGCCCGCGCGACAGCGACATGCAGCAGGAGGGACTCGGCCGCGAACTCAACCCGCGCGACACGAAGAAGCTCAAACGCGGCGATTTGATTTTCTGGAAAGGCCATGTCGCGATCGCCCGCGATGGCGAAACCATCGTTCACGCCAATGCGCATCACATGGCCACGACCATCGAGCGCACGCAGGAAGCAATCGCGCGCATCAAGGCTTCCGGCAGCGAGATCACCGCGATCAAACGGCTGGATTAGGCCTTGCGTACTTTCCAAAAGACAAATCTTGATGAGAGCACCAGCAGCGTTACACGAGCACGCGCTGGTCGCGGTAGGACTTGCCGCCACGCGAGAGCGTGACGGTGCCACCGCGCGCTTCGATGACGGGCAACGCGGCCAGCGCGTTCACCACGTGATGCATGGTCGGAAGGTCCGCCCAATCTGCCTTGTGGAAGCGCAACGTACCCACGCCCCTCTCGCGTTGCTCGACATGTCTGTCCGGATCGGCAGCCGGTGTGAGCGTTACCTGGCATAAATCCGCCTCGCCCCAGGCGCCGGTGCGTGGCTTGTATTTCAGCATCAGGTTTCCATCCGAAGCATGCCCTCGCTGGTCTGTCTCAACGTCATGCAACTGCGAAACCTCGAGTTCGAGAAAGCGGAATCCTCTCCAGCCTGCCGTACAGATCTGGACGCCGTTCCACCGGCGGGCCTCCTCGATATCGGCGTACAGTTTGGGATGTCCGATCTCGTCACGCCCAGTGATGATCGCGTCAGTGAGATTTTCCCAGATGACGGCGAGAAACTTGCCGGTAGCCCGGTCCCGGCTCCCTGTGAACGTCGCCGGCCAGCTGACCCAGATCATCGTGTAGCCACGCCCCGCAAGCCAGTCGATGTCGGTCATGTGATGAAATTCGACCGTGACTACCGGCTCGCCCGCCAGCGTAAACCCCTCGGGCAGATGCCTTTCGAGCACCACGGGATCGGTCAGGAAGCTCGCCGCGACGGAGAGCGTTCGCTTGCTGCGCTTCGGGTCGGCCATGGTGTCGCCGGGCCATTGGCGAGGTCCATCCGCCGGTCCGAAATGCGTCGGCATCCGATAGATGCGCCCAGCCTCGAATCGATAGGTCATTGATTGTCTCCTTCCCCTGAAGCAACGGATACTTGTCAGCATTGTCAAATTTGACATAACTGTCAATAATAAATTTGACAGCACTGTCAACAATGCGTTATATGTTGCCGTGATGGTCAACACGCGACAATTCGACGAGGATGCCGTGCTGGAGGTCGCGCTCAAGACCTTCTGGCAGAACGGATTTGCGGCGACGTCGATGATCGACGTGGCGGAAGCCACGGGGGTTCAGCGCGGCAGCCTTTACAACGCCTATGGCGACAAGGAGCGGCTGTTCCTGCTCACTTACGAACGCTACGCAAATCGTTTTCTCGATTCAGTCAGGCAAACGCTGTCGAACCCCGATCCCGCGATCGCGCTGACAGCCTTGCTCAAGGGGGTCATCGCCAGCCTGATCGTAGGTGCCCCTTCGCGCGGCTGCCTGACGACCAAGACGGCGATCGAATTGCCGCTCGCCGGCAAGGCGATCGAGGCCCGGGTCAAGCGGCTGCTCGAGGATTTGACTACCCTGATCCGGGACGCGCTTTCGACGCCCGCCGCGCGGCGCAAGCTCAGTTGCGATCCCGACATTGCAGCAGACCTCGTGGTCACCTTCACGCGGGGACTGGCGGTGATTGAGCGCGCCTATCGAAACCCGCAGCACCTCGAAAAGATCGCGCAGCAATTCGTGAATGTTCTGGTGCCTGAGGCCAAGCGCCGCCGCTAGCTCCTCACGCGTAGCGCGATCGAAGCTCAGTTAAGCGGGCGGCGATATGGCGCTTTGAAAAACCCGACCATCATCCATGCCATTTACGAACTGGTATCGTGCGCGGATGCGCGCTATCTGATGCTTCAATCATTCCGCGAGTCCATCATGCCTCACTTGACCGCCCTGCTCGGCTTCGCGCTTGTCTCCTTCGGCATCGTGCTGACGCCCGGGCCGAACATGATTTACCTGATTTCGCGTTCGCTGACGCAGGGACCTGCGGCCGGCATCGTATCGCTCGGCGGCGTCGCGCTCGGTTTCGTGTTCTACATGCTGTGTGCGGCGTTCGGCATCACGGCGCTGTTGCTCGCGGTGCCGTATGCCTACGATGCGCTACGCTTCGCGGGTGCTGCGTATTTGCTGTGGCTGGCGTGGCAGGCACTCAAACCCGGTGGTCGCTCGCCGTTTCAGGTCAAGACGCTGAAAGTCGACGGCCCGCGCAAACTATTCGCGATGGGATTCGTCACCAATCTGCTCAACCCGAAGATCGCCATGCTGTATCTCGCGTTGCTGCCGCAATTCATCGATCCCACGGCCGGTAGCGTCCTGCTTCAGTCGATCGTGCTCGGATCGATCCAGATCGTGCTCAGCGTCAGCGTCAACGCAATGATTGCGCTCGCCGCCGGATCGATCGCGCGTTTCCTCGGCACGCGTCCGAGCTGGCTGTTGGTGCAGCGCTGGCTGATGGGCACCGTGCTCGCAGGTCTCGCGGTGCGGATGGCGATGGAAACAAAGCGGGCCTGACTATCTTGCCTTCATCCCTTGGCGAAAAACGGAAGAGTTCGTCAATCCGGCAGATAGCTATATTCGCCAGTTCAGATGCCGAGCGCGCTCTGGTAGGCGAAAAGCGCCGGCACGCCGCCGGTGTGCAAGAAGATGACATCCTCGTCCTTGCGCCAACGCCCTTGACGGATCAGGGCGATCAAGCCCGCAAGTCCCTTGCCCGAATA
>DATHPL010000206.1:0-2761 GCA_035483915.1 Bradyrhizobium sp. | reverse complement strand
TTTCGCAAAGAGCTCGAACCCGAAGGTCCGTCATGGCCGCTGCAAAGCCTGTTTGCAGGTCGCGAAAGCGGGCCATTGCTACCGGCTCCGAACCGGCTTGGCAAGGTCTTGGGCAGACCGAAATAAGCGTGAATCGGCCTTATGCCCGTGCCCGTTCGTTACGGATGCTTAAGAGTTCGACCGGCCGATCCGGTATGGTGATGCGGAAGGTTGCGCCGATGGTGCCTTCGACCAGGTGAATTTGCCCGCCATGGGCGCCCACCAGCTCAGCTGCGATCGCAAGGCCAAGCCCGCTGCCGCCAGGCCGGCCCGAGGTCTGGAACGCCTTGAACAGATTTTCGCGGGTCGCGGGCGGAATGCCAGGACCGGTGTCGGACACTTCGACGATGGCAACCGCGCCTTCGCGCCGGCCGGTGATGCGGATTTGCGTGGCGGGCTGGCCCTCGAGCGCCTGCTCGGCATTGCGCACCAGATTGAGCAGCACGCGGAACAGCTGGTCGGGATCGGCGTCGATCGCGAGACCGCGTTCGATTGCGCTGATCCAGGTAATCGAGGTGTCGGAGGCGAGCCCTGCGGATTCCCGCACTTCGGCCACGACCGGCTCGATCAGGATCATCCGGCGGTCGGGCGCGGCTTCCTGCGCGCGTCCGTAGGACAGCGTCGACTGGCAAAACGCGATGGCGCGCTCCAGCGAGCGCATCAGCTTTGGCGCGAACCGCTGGACGCGCGGGTCGGGCACGCTCGCCAACTGGTCCGACAGCAATTGCGAAGAGGCCAAAAGGTTGCGCAAGTCGTGGTTGATCTTCGAGACCGCAAGGCCAAGCGCGGCGAGCCGGCTCTTTTGATGCAGCATCGAGACGAGGTCGCGCTGCATGTCGGATAGCTCGCGCTCCGCCACGCCGATCTCGTCGCTGCGATTCGACGGCACAATGATCCGGGCCGAGCTTTCCGGATTCTCGTGAAAGCTGACAAGGCTTTCGGTCAGCCGGCGCATCGGCCGCACGAACAGGAAATGCAGCGCGAAATAGACCAGCGCCGCGGTCAGGATCGCAATCGCCAGCGAAACCAGCAGCAGGTTGCGCGAAAACAGGTACATCGCCTTGCGCAACGGCACCTCATCGACCACCACTTCGATGAACTGGCCGCCACCAGGCGCCGGTCCGATGATACGGATGGCCTGATTGCCGGTCTCGAGCATCATCTCGAACGAGGTGACGATCGAGGACCAGGCCGTCAGCGTCCGCATATCGACGTCATGGTCGATCGCCGGCGGCAAATTGGCGCTGGCAAGCAGCCGCCGTTGCTGGCCGAGCTTGATCGCAACCGCCCGAGCCCCGATGCTGTCGAGGATCTGGTGCGCCAGCGATTCCGGAACCATGCCGGAAGGTGCGGCGTCGAGAACCAGCGCCGCGGTATTGGCCGAAGCTAGACGGGCGTTAAGCCGGTTCATCCAGAAATTGGCGATCGAGGGCACATAGATCAGGACTTCCGCGATCATCACCAGCGGAATGGTCAGCAGCAGCAGCTTTCCGGACAGACCAAGCCGGCGCGGGAGTCTGGCCCGCGGGGGCGTCCTGTTCGGCTGCTCGTCAATCGCTGACGTCATAACTACCTTCGAAGCCTTGCTTTTTGGCTATTTGGGCCCTGCACAACGGGCCGTCAAATCAAGGTTTAATAACACGGTTCCGAGGGACCCAATCGGTCCTGATGCCGGTTCCGGCGTGGAAATGTTCAAAGTGAACGGCCACCGGCGCTCCGTTGGCCGTCTGCGGGAAGACAAAGACCCCACCTTTTTCTGTAATACACCGCGACTGTTGAATTATTCGCAATTAATGTCCCGTTCCAAAGAACCTTCCGTCGGCCGCCCCGCCACATTGACGAAAAGGGGGCGCTCCCTTATAAGCCGCGCCAACTGTCCGCGATGATCCGGCTCAAGCCGGGCGGCCTCTTTTTGGGCCGGAAATGGCCTCCTGGGCCTGCCCACATCGGCGGACATACCTCATTAATCAGGCAAATTGTCGCCCTAGCAGGCAAGTTGTCAGCGGAGAACAACCCGTGAAGCGGACTTATCAACCCAGCAAACTGGTGCGCAAGCGCCGCCATGGTTTCCGCGCCCGCCTCGCTACGACCGGCGGCCGCAAGGTCCTCGCCGCACGACGCGCGCGTGGCCGCAAGCGCTTGAGCGCCTGAGCCGGGCCTCCCCCAAAGAGATCTCAATCATGGATCGGCTAAGGCAGCGGGCGGACTTCCTCGCCGTTGCCAATGGCGCGCGGACCAGCACTGCCGCTTTTGTCGTGCAGCGCCGCCGACGCGACGACGATGGCCCGGTCCGGGTAGGCTTCACCGTTACCAAGAAAAATGGAACCGCGACGGAACGCAACCGCATCCGGCGCAGGCTTCGAGAATTGGTGAAACGGCTGCCGGCGGTATCGCTGCAACCGCACAGTGATTATGTGTTAATCGGTCGCCGGGCCGCTTTGACGTCCGACTTCTGCAACATGCTCGGGGATCTCAGCCAGGCCCTGCATCGCCTCGACCGGCAAAGCCCACATCGCGCGCCGCAACCGAAAAGAACGACGAGACCTTAACCGATGACCGACAGCCGCAACACCATCCTCGCCGTCATCCTTTCCGGGCTCGTGCTCCTTGGCTGGCAATACTTCTTCAACATTCCCCAGATGGAAAAGCAGCGCGCCGCGCAACTCGCCCAGCAGGCCCAGACGACAACGCCGGCGCAGAATGCCGGCACCGGCAATACGAC
>DATHPL010000205.1:0-7248 GCA_035483915.1 Bradyrhizobium sp. | reverse complement strand
CCAATACGCATCGTCGAAGCGCGCGCAGATCTTTGCGACCGCGTCGCGGATCGATTCCTGGTTGGCTGTCAGCGCGAAATCCATGCGGTTAGCCCGTTACCGGATCTTGAACGGCCAGCGTGGCGCCCTCACGCATGAGCGTAGCGATTTCGTCTTCGGAAAATCCAGCCTCTTTCAGGATTTCGCCGCCGTGCTCGTTCAAACGCGGCGCCAGCCGCGATGGTTCGACGGAGGTTTCCGACCATCGCGCGGAAGCTTTCATGCTGCGAATCTTGCCTTCGCTGGGATGATCGACGACGGGAAAGAAGCCGGTCGAAGCCAGATGCGGATCCTGCAAAATGCTTTCGAGATCATGCATCGGCATCACGGGTACATCGGCCTTGGTCAGCAGGTCGATCCACTCGGCCGTCGTCCGTGCTTCAAAGATACGCGCGAGTTCGGCGTAGACCGTATTGATATTGGTGGCGCGGCCGGCAAAGGTTGAAAAAGCCGGATCGCGGCGCAGGTCGTCGCGGCCGGTGGCCTCAAAGAAGCTCGCCCACTGCTTGTCATTATAGACGATGACGCAGATATAGCCGTCGGAGGTTTTGTAGGGCCGGCGGTCGCGCGACAGATGCCGCGCATAACCGCCTTTATCAAGCGGCGGTTCATAGGTCAGGCCACCCATGTGGTCGCCCATGACGAACCCGGCCATGGTTTCGAACATCGGAATGTCGAGGCGCTGGCCGCGTCCGGTGCGGTCGCGATGCACGAGGCTCGCGCAAATCGCGCCGACGGCGGTTAAGCCCACAATGCGATCGACCAGCGCGTTCGGAACATAGCGTGGCACGCCGTCGCCGGTTTGCGCCATCAGCGCCGGCAACGCGGTCGCGCCCTGGATCAGGTCGTCATAGGCGGGCTTGGCGGCATAAGGTCCGTCCTGACCGAAGCCGAACACGCCGGCATAGATCAGCCGCGGATTGATCTCGGCAACGACATCGTAGCCGAGTTGCAGGCGCGCCATCGCCTGCGGCCGCACGTTGTAGACCAGCACATCCGCCGACTTGATCAGCCGCAATACCGCGTCGCGGCCGCCGGTTTTCTTCAGATCGAGTGCGATCGAGCGTTTGCTGCGGTTGGTATTGAGAAACACCGGTCCCATACCGGAATGCCGCGCCGGGCCGATCAGCCGCGTCACGTCGCCCTCCAGGCTTTCGACCTTGATGACGTCGGCGCCGTAGTCACCGAGCATCTGGGTGGCATAGGGACCCATCAGCACGGTCGTCATGTCGATGACTTTGATGCCCTCAAGGGGTCCCATCGCTCGCGTTTCTCCCGGAATTCACTTTGTTGCAACTTAGTAACGTCAGCTCACCGTCAATATCAAGGCTCGCACGCGTATGGGCGCATGCGCGGCTTGTCCCAAACCGGATTGAAATTGCTCGATATTTTGGAGCGAGCGTGGTTCCATACATCCGCCCGGCGACGAATTGGTCCGCCGGCGATTCGTTCTCCCTGCTTCCGCGGCCGGTCGCGGGCACTCGCCCTTCAGCCGAACAGCCTTCCCTTCACAACGCTTGTCGCGCTGCCGACATACAGAGGCGCTGAAGGCCAACGAATGATTGTGGTCATCCAGATCCACTGTCACGGCGTGATTCAGATGCGCATCGGTGGCGATGGCACGCCTTCTCATCCATTCGAACGAGAACGCTCGTCAGCTGTTTGAAAGCCTTCTCGAAATTGAAACGTCGCGAACATGTAACGCTGCGGTCATTCACATCAGTGACTCGCAAAAGTCATGGCTGCGTCAATCCACGGAAACACGAAGCAACATAATCCTCGTCGTCGGAAATTTTTTTCACACTCCGACACAGGGGAGACAATAATGGAACGATCCAATTTACCGGGAAGCATTTCGCCGCCCGCATCGCGTCAGGCTTCTCAGGGGAAGAAATGGCCAGGCTTGCGGCAGAGGATTTTGGCGTCGATGCTCGCCGCCAGCGCCGTTGTGTTCGTTTCAGGCTCCGCGCAAGCCGGAAAGCCCGCGCCGGTTCAGGCGTCGTGCCATTTCCAATCGGCAGGCAACAAGATCAAGCGCGTCGTCTTTCTGACATTCGATAACGTCCATCTCCGCCGCGACAATCCGAACGTGCCGTCGGATCTCGAGCAAATGCCGAATCTGCTCAACTTCCTGCAGGAGAACGGCACCGTGAGCGGCAATCACTTCACGCCGCTGATTTCCCACACCGCACAGGACATCGTTTCGGTGCTGACCGGCCTCTATGGCGACCGCTTCGGCTGGACCGTCGCCAACAGCTACGGCTTCTTCCGCACCGACGGCTCGGTCGGCTTCCAGACGTCGTTCCTGTATTGGACCGGACTGAGCGCAGACGGCCAACAGCAAATGATCAACGAGAAGGGCAAAACCGCCCCGGCGCCGTGGGTTCCGTTCACTCGCGCCGGCTGTGACGTCGGTGGCTTCTCCACCGCCAATATCGAGTTCGAAAGCATCCCCGCCGACGTCGACACGGTGTTCGGGGCGACTTCGCCGGAAGGCATCGAAGCCAACACCGCGGCCACCAAAGCCAAGGCGACAGCTGACTTCGAAGGTATCGCGATCCACTGCGCGCAGAATAGCCCGCTTTGTGCTGGCAGCGCTCACGCCAAACCAGACCTGCTTCCCGACGAGCCGGGCGGCTACGTTGGCTTCAATGCGCTCTACGGCAACAAGTATGTCCAGCCGGCGATCAATCCGAGCGGCCCTGTCCTCGATATGGACGGCAACGTGATCGCCGACAGCAGTACTCCTCCCAATCCCGGTTTCCCGGGCTTCGACCCGACGGCCACGCAATCACTGGGCTATGTCGCGACCATGCTGGAAGCCGGCGTCCCGGTCGTCTACTTCTATATCTCCGACGTTCATGACAACGAGCTCGGCAAGTCGTTGAGCAGTGAAAGCACGTTCGGTCCGGGCGAAGCCGGCTACGTCAAGCAGGTCCAGACCTATGACGCGGCGTTCGGAAAGTTCTTTGCGCGGCTCAAGGAAGACGGCATCACCAAGGAGAACACGCTGTTCGTCGTCACCGCCGACGAGAACGATCACTTCGTCGGCAGCGGCCCGACCCCGGCAAACTGCGATGGCATTCACACGCCTTGCACCTACGCCCACGTCGGCGAGATCGACACCTCGATCGACCGTTTGCTGCTGACCCAGCGACAGAACGCGACGCCGTTCTCGGTTCACTCCGACGATGCGCCGACCGTCTACATCACCGGCAACCCAGCGCCGACAGACGCCGTAACCCGGACGCTGGAGCATGACGTCGCTGCCCTCACCGTCCCCAATCCGATCACCGGAAACGACGACAAACTGTCGGACCTGCTTGCCGACCGGGCGGAAATGAAGCTCCTGCACATGGTGCCGTTCCCCGCAGACCGCGTCCCGACCTTCACCATGTTCGCCAACGACAACTACTTCATCTCGGTGGCGAGCAATGCGGGTGGTCACGGCAAGGACTGTTCACAAGCGCCCGCTTGTACCTCCGAGGAAACCGGCTTTGCCTGGAACCACGGCGACTTCCAGCAGGATATCACCCGGACCTGGTTCGGCATGGCCGGCCCCGGTGTCGCGAAACAGGGCCGGTTTGACGGCGTCTTCTCCGATCACACCGACCTGCGTCCGACGGTCATGGCGCTTCTCGGCTTGAAGGACGATTACATCCATGACGGCCGCGTGCTGGTCGAAAACCTTGAAGCCCATGCGTTGCCTGACTCCCTGCGCGATAGCTCGTTCGCCTACACCGCTCTCGCTCAGGCCTACAAGGAGATCAACGCCACCAAGGGACCGCTTGGGATCAACAGCCTCGTCGCCGCCAACCGGGCGATCACCAGCGAGGACGCGATCTATGGCAAGTTCCTGACCAAGATCGGCGCGATCACCGACGAACGCAATGCACTGGCGGGGCAGATGATCGATCTGCTCAACGGCGCGGCCTTCAAGGACCAGCCGATTCGTTTCGACGCCGTCACGCTGGAGCTGATCGTGAAGGCGCAGCTCCTCAACGCCAAGGTTCAGAATATGGCGGGCAACTAAGCTCTTCGCCGCCGTACGAACAACAAGCCCGACGGTGCGCCGTCGGGCTTTCGCTTTTGAAAGGTCCTATTGCCGCATCATCTGCCGCAATTCGGTCTTCAGCACCTTGCCGTAGTTATTTTTCGGCAATGCCTCGAGATACACGTAGCGCTTCGGCCGTTTGAAGCGCGCGATCGACGCCAGGCAATGTGCATCCAGTTTGGCATCGTCGGGCGCAGCGCCCTGCTCCAGCACCACGCAGGCGACGACGATCTCGCCCCAGTCCGGATCGGCCACGCCGATCGCCGAGACCTCGCGGACGTCCGCGTGGGTCAGAAGCGCTTCCTCCACCTCGCGCGGGTAGATATTGGTGCCGCCGGAGATGATCACGTCCTTGGAGCGGTCCGACAGCGTGAGGAAGCCGTCTTCGTCGAGACGCCCGACGTCGCCGGTTCGCAGCCAACCGTCTTTCAGCGTCTCGGCATTGGCCTTCGGATTGTTCCAATAGCCGAGCATCACGGCGGTGCCCTTGGCTTCGACCTCGCCGGTTTCGCCCGCCGGCAGCACCTCGCCGTCCTTGCCCGTGATGCGGACCGACATCACGCTTTGCGCGGTACCGACCGAAGCCAGACGTTCCAGATAACGCGGATGGCCGGTCTTCATGTGCCATTCGCGGCCGAGCGCCGTGATCGTCATCGGCGATTCACCCTGGCCGTAGATCTGCACGAAGCGCTGTCCCATCACCGCGATGGCTTCGCGGATGTCCGCGAGATACATCGGGCCGCCGCCATAGATGATGGTGCGGATACCCTCGCCATTTTCGCCGCGGCGCTTGGCGGCATCGACCAGGCGACGGACCATGGTAGGCGCCCCGAACATCACGACATTGTCGAGCTGGCGGGCGAGGTTCAGCACTTCGTCGGGATCGAAACCACCGGATTCCGGTACGACGTGCCGCCCGCCCATGCGGGTATGGGGGAAATTATAAAGGCCCGCGCCGTGCGAGATCGGCGCGGCATAAAGCGAAGCATCGTTCGATGTCGCCGGATCAACATCGATGAGGTAGCACGTCGATGCCGCGGCCAGGTTGCCGTGGCTAAGCATCACGCCTTTTGGCCGCCCCGTGGTGCCCGACGTATAGAACAGCCAGGCGAGATCGTCGACCTCGCGTGGTAGTGGCGAAGGCTCGCCGTCGCCTTCGCGCACGGCGCGATAGGCCCCGCTATCAAGCGAGATCTGTTTCATCGCCGGCGGCAGGTCGGCTTTCGCCCCGTTGAGCGCCTCGATCGTGTCGTCGGAGACAAACGCCAGCTTCGCGCCGGCATCGCTGCAAATCCAGGCGGCTTCGCGGCCATGTAACTTGGCATTGATCGGAATTGCGGCCGCGCCCATCCACCAGATGCCGTAGAGACATTCGAGGTATTGCGTGCAGTTGCTCGCAAAAACCGCGACGCGGTCGCCCGGCACGATCCCGAAGTCACGCGACAGAGCTGCGCCGATGGCCGCGGCGCGGCGCGCAAAGGTCTTATAGTCCGCGTCGAGATCGAAGCCGGTCAGAAGCGCCGGCGCCTCGGGGCGAAGTTTTGCCGTTGCGGCGAGCCAACAGGCGATGTTCATCGCATCACGCCTCGCCTACTTCGCGGGCTCCAGGATCGACACGTAGTTGGCGACCGCAGCGCCACCCATGTTGAAGATGCCGCCGAGCGTGGCGTTGGCGAGCTGCATGCCCTCCGGCGCCTGCCCGGTGAGTTGCATCGCGGTCATCACATGCATGGAGACGCCGGTCGCGCCGATCGGATGCCCCTTCGCCTTCAAACCACCGGACGGATTGACCGGCAGCTTGCCATCCTTTTGCGTCCAGCCCTCCTTGATCGCGCGGGCGCCGTGCCCCCGCGGCGTCAGTCCCATCGCTTCATATTCGATCAATTCGGCAACCGTGAAACAGTCGTGGGTCTCGACAAAGGAAAGATCGGAAAGCGCGATGCCCGCCTTCTCGAGCGCGCGCTGCCAGGCGACCGAGCAACCTTCGAACTGCAAAATGTCGCGCTTGGACATCGGCAGAAAGTCCTGCGCGTGCGCGGTGGCGCGAACGTTTACCGCCTTGCCCATGGATTTCGCGATCTCGGAATCGACAAGCACCAACGCGGCGGCACCATCCGACACCAGCGAGCAATCGGTGCGCTTGAGCGGACCCGCGACATACGGATTCTTCTCGCTTTCGGAGCGGCAGAATTCGTAACCGAAATCCTTGCGCATCTGCGCATAGGGATTGGCGACGCCGTTCTTGTGATTTTTCGCCGCGATCATCGCCAGCGCATCCGACTGATCGCCGTATTTCTGGAAATAACCTTGCGCGATCTTGCCGAACACCCCGGCAAAGCCGCCCGGCGTGTCGCCGTCCTCCGGCAGATACGACGCGCGCAGCAGATTGCGGCCGATCTCGGCGGGAGGTGTTCGTGTCATCTGCTCGACGCCGACCACCAGCACGATCTTGGCAGCCCCCGAGGCGATCGCCCGGATCCCCTGATGCACGGCGGCAGAGCCCGTCGCGCAGGCATTCTCGACCCGTGTGGCCGGCTTGAAACGCAGGTTCGGATCGGCCTGCAACACCAGCGCAGCCGTGAAATCCTGCGGTGAGAAGCCCGCGTTGAAATGGCCGAGGACAATCTCGTCGACATCGGCCGCAGCAATGCCCGCATCGCTAAGGGCCTCATTGGCGACCTTGACCACCAGGCTCTCGACGGTCTCGGTGTCGAATTTGCCAAAGGGCGTATGCGCCCAACCGACGATGCTGGCTGTCATAGTCGTTCTCCTGCGTTTTTTCTTAAGCGGCGAACTTACCACCCAATTCGTCGTCGATGTGAATCCGGATGATGTCGTCGAATGATTTTTCGGCCGTCGTGAAGCCGAGTTCAAGCGCCCGCTTGGGATCAAAATTGCGCGGCCATCCGGCGACGATCCCGATAATGAACGGGTCCGGCTCGCGCTTGATACGCGCTGCGACCTTATCGCCAGCAACGCGTTTCAGTGCGGCGATCTGTTCGCCGACGGTTGCGGAAATGCCGGGCATGGTGAGGTTGCGGCGCGGACCGACCTTTGCCGCATCCAGCGTCGCGGCGTGGACGAGGAAGCCCACCGCCGAGCGCGGCGAGGCATGCCAGTGCCGGACATCTTCCGATACCGGCAGCACGGCTTCC
>DATHPL010000204.1:0-4960 GCA_035483915.1 Bradyrhizobium sp. | reverse complement strand
CTGTTCTCGATGATGACGGAAACGCGCAAGTCTTTCGCCATCTCCTGTGCCAGCGTGCGGGCGACCACATCGGTACCGCCGCCCGGCGCAAACGGCACGACGATCCGCAATCCTCGCTCCGGATAGATCGCCAGCGCAGGCCGGTTCGGAACAACGGCGAGCACGAAAGCCGCCACGGCAAACAGCGAGAAAGGCCGCTTCCAGATGCGTGCATCAACCACGGGCATTTGCCTCCGACACATATTTTTGCAGGGAGCCTAGCAGGTTTCACCCCATGAAACATGCCATGCGTGGAACGACTTGCCGATATGACATCGCAGGTGCGCGGCGATATGGACGGATCAAGCGCCGTTAATTAGTGTCCGCGCCAACGAAAAACAGTCGGGAGGAATTCATGAGGCGCTGGCTCTTTGTTTTGCCGCTTCTAATCGGATCACAGGCTTTTGCGCAGCAGTCGGTTCCGACGATCAATTTCGAGTCGGTGCCCAATCCGCTGAAGCTGCCGACCAACATGTATTTCGGCGAAGTCTCCGGCGTCGCCGTCAACTCCAAGGGACATGTCTTCGCGCTGTCGCGCGGCAACACGAGCGGCCCCGCTTATGCGGCTGCCGCCACGCAACTGCTCGAATTCGACAAGGACGGCAAGTTCATCCGCGAGATCGGCAAGAACCTTTACGCCTGGTCGTTCGCCCACACCGTCAAGATCGACCCCAGCGACAACATCTGGGTCACCGACAAGGGCTCGGACATGGTGATCAAGTTCGATCCCGACGGCCGCGTTATCATGGTGTTTGGCCGCAAGCAGGAGGCATCCGACGAAGACACCGAGCCGCTGAAGCACCCGAAACCGCCGCTGCCGCCGGATGACGGCCGGTTCCGCCAGGTGACGGACGTGGCCTGGGACAAGGCCGGCGACACCTTCATCAGCGACGGCTACATCAATTCGCGCGTCGGCAAGGTGGACAAGGACGGCAACTGGCTGAAGTCCTGGGGCGAACCGGGCAATGGGCCGGGCCAGCTCAATACGCCGCACTCGATCGCGACCGACGCCAATGACAATGTCTACGTCGCCGACCGCGGCAATCATCGCATCCAGGTGTTCGACAAGGACGGAAAATTCGAGCGGCAGATCGTGATCGATGTGCCGGTGCCGCCGGATGCAAAACCTGCGATCGGCAAGATTCCGGACGAGGCGACGAAGGCCAAGGGCACCTTCGCGCCGGGCTCCCCCTGGGCGATCTGCATCACCCCGCCGCCACATCAGGTGCTCTATAGCTCAGACGCCTGGCCGGGCCGGGTCTACAAACTCAGCCTCGACGGCAAGGTGCTGGGCGTGCTCGGCCAGTCCGGCAAGCAGCTGAAACAGTTCGGCTGGATTCACGCGTTGGCGTGTCCGTCGGAGAACGTGCTGTACGTCGCCGAGCTCCTGAACTGGCGCGTGCAGAAGCTGATCCTAAAGCCTTAAACCGAACGTCACTGCGAGGAGCAACGCGACGAAGCAATCCAGACCCTTTAAGTAAGGCTGGATCGCTTCGCTGGCGCTCGCGATGACGACTCTTAAATCTGCAAGTTCAACATCACGTCCCCGTGGCGCGGGCGAAATCGATATAGATTTCTCGCAGGCGCGTAGCCATCGGGCCGGGCTTGCCATCGGCGACGGTCTTGCCGTCGATCTTCACCACCGGCTGCACAAAGGACGACGCGCTGGTGATGAAGGCTTCCTTGGCCTTTAGCGCTTCCTCAATCGTGAATGCCCGCTCCTCGACGCGCAGCTGACGCTCCTCGGCGAGCTTGACCACGGCCTTTCGGGTGCAGCCCGGCAGGATCGCGGACGAGTTCTCGCGCGTCACCAGCACATCGTCCTTGGTCAAGATGAAGGCCGAGGACGATCCGCCTTCGGTCACCTTGCCGTCCTCGATCATCCAGGCCTCGCCGGCGCCGGCTTCGGCCGCGGCCTGCTTGGCGAGCACCTGCGCCAGCAGCGCCACACTCTTGATATCGCGCCGCGACCAGCGGATGTCAGGCACGGTGATGATGCCGATGCCGGTTTTGGCAGACGCAGCGTTGACGATGTCCTTGACCGAAGTGAACATCATCAAGGTCGGCTTGACGCCCTTTGGAAACGCGAAATCCCGCCCCACGTCAGCGCCGCGGGTGACCTGGATGTAGACGAGACCGTCCTTGAGCGCGTTGCGGGTAATCAGTTCGTGCTGGATTTCCTTGATGCGCGCGACGGTTTCCGGCAACGGCAGTTTGATCTCGCCGACCGAGCGCTCCAGACGGGCAAGATGCGACTCGTTGTCGATCAGTTTTCCGTCGAGCACGGCCGAGACCTCGTAAATGCCGTCGGCGAACAGAAAGCCGCGGTCCAGCACAGAGACCTTCGCCTCTGAGAGCGGCACGAAGTCACCGTTGACGTAAGCGATCGGGTCCAAGTTCATTCTCCGGGGCGGGTTTGAGACGATACGCAAATCATATACGCAAAGTTCGATCGCCAATAAACCCTTCAAAACGCGTTTCTCAAGTGCATGAGGCGGCCTTCGTCATTGCGAGGAGCAACGCGACGAAGCAATCCAGCCCCCTTTTGCGCCGGATCGCTTCGCCATCGCTCGCAATGACGAAACCTAATGCGACAAAATCTTCGACAAAAACTTCTGGGCGCGGTCGCTGCGCGGTTTGCCGAAGAAATCATCCTTTAGCGCGTCTTCGACGATTTCGCCCTGGTCCATGAAGATGACCCGGTTGGCAACCTTGCGGGCAAAACCCATTTCGTGGGTCACGACCATCATGGTCATCCCGTCGCGCGCCAGATCGACCATGACGTCGAGCACCTCGCTGATCATTTCGGGATCGAGCGCTGAAGTCGGCTCGTCGAACAGCATGGCGATCGGGTCCATCGCCAAAGCGCGCGCGATCGCCACGCGCTGCTGCTGGCCGCCGGACAATTCGGCAGGATATTTCTGCGCCTGGACCTTGAGGCCGACGCGATCGAGCAGCTTTGAGCCTTTCGCCAGCGCCTCGGCATGCGGCCGCCCCAGCACTTTTTCCTGTGCGAGGCAAAGATTGTCGATGATGCGCAAGTGCGGAAACAGTTCGAAATGCTGGAACACCATGCCGACGCGGGCGCGCAGCTTTGGCAAATTGGTCTTGGGATCGCCGACGGAAATGCCGTCAACGACGATCTGTCCCTTCTGGAATGCCTCGAGCGCGTTGACGCATTTGATCAGCGTCGATTTCCCCGATCCCGACGGGCCGCAGACCACCACCACCTCGCCCTTGGCGACGCTTGTGGTGCAATCCTTCAGGGCCTGGAAGGTCGGGTTATACCATTTGTCGACGTGGCTGATCTCGATCATCGGTAGCCCTCTCAACTGTTTGAGCATGATCTCATTCGGAAAACCGGCTCCCACTTTTCCGGATCATGCTTTAACGAACGATGGCGATGCGCGTTTGCAGGCGCCGCACGCCAAAAGATGCAATGCTGGAAATCACGAAGTAGACGACGGCTGCGAACAGATACATCTCGACCAACCGGCCGTCACGCTGCGCGACCTTGCTGGCGGCGCCGAGAAAATCGGGAATCGACAGCACGTAAACCAGCGAAGTGTCCTGGAACAACACGATGGTCTGCGTCAGCAGGACCGGGAGCATGTTGCGGAAGGCCTGCGGCAGCACAACGTAGCGCATGCTTTGCCCGTAGGTCAGGCCGAGCGCGGAGGCCGCGGACGGCTGGCCTTTTGAGATCGACTGGATACCGGCGCGCATGATCTCGGCGAAATAGGCGGCCTCAAACAGCGTGAAGGTAATCAGCGAGGAAGCAAAGGCGCCGACGCGTACCGGCCGCGATGATCCGGTCAGCCATTGCCCGATATAAGGGACCAGGAAGTAGAACCAGAAGATCACCAGCACCAGCGGCAGCGAGCGCATCAGGTCGACATACAGACGGGCGAAGCGCGACACCAGCCAGAGGCTCGAGAGCCGCATCATCGCAATCAACGTCCCGAACACGAGGCCGCCGAGGGCCGCCAACCCCGTCAGCGTCAGCGTGAACGTCATGCCGTCAAAAAACAGATAGCCGAGCGAGCGGCGGATGACGTCGAAATCGAAATTGGCGAACATGGGCTATTTCCCGGTGATGTAGCCGGGGATCGCCACGCCGCGCTCGACGAAGTGCATGGCGATGACGACGACGATATTGATCAGGAGGTAGAGCACGGTCGCGGCCGTGAAGGCCTCGAACACCTGGAACGAGAATTCCTGCATCGCGCGTGCTTCCGCAGTCAGCTCGATCAGGCCGATGGTCAGCGCGACCGAGGTATTCTTGATGGTCGAGAGAAATTCGGACGTCAGCGGCGGCAGGATGATGCGGAACGCGATCGGCAGCAGCACGTAACGATAGACCTGCGACGGCCGCAAGCCCAACGCGGTGGCCGCAAGTCTCTGGCCGCGTGGCAGCGAATTGATGCCAGCTCGCGTCTGTTCGGCCACGCGCGCCGACATGAACAATCCCGTTCCGATCGCCGCGGTATAGAACGGCGCGTTCGGCAGCTGCTTCAGCCACAGCCCCCAGGCAGCCGGGACGACTTCCGGCAGCACGAAGAACCACAGAAACAACTGCACCAATAACGGCATGTTGCGGAAGAATTCGACATAGCAAAAGCCAAACAAGTTGGCAGCTTTCGACGGCAGCGTTCGCATCACGCCGACGACGGTGCCGGTCACGAGCGCAATCACCCAGGCCGCGAGCGCGGTGACGATCGTCACCACAAGCCCGGACAACAGCATGTCGAGATAGGTGCCGGTGCCGTTCGGCGACGGTTCGAAGAAAACGTGCCAGTTCCAGTGATAGTTCAAGACCGCCCCCTCACATCGCCTTGTAGGAATCCGGGTCGGGCGAGTCCGTCGGTTTGGCGAATGCCTTCTTCAACTCGGCTCCCATCGGCACGTTCAGGTTCAAGCC
>DATHPL010000203.1:0-6064 GCA_035483915.1 Bradyrhizobium sp. | reverse complement strand
GCGGCCATCGACCGCTACCGCGACCGAAGATTCATCGGTGATACGGGTCGCGCGCAGCCTGTTTCAGCGCGTGCTGGAAAGCGATCCCGCGGCGGCACGGCGTCTGCGTGATGAATTCGCCAAACGCACAAGCCAGATCGCCAGCGATATCCTGATGGCGGGCGCCAAACTCAGCATCTGAGACATATTCGCCCGGCCAACGCGCGGCATCAGCCCTGAAAATTCAGACATCGAGCGTCACTGTCACGGGAACGTGGTCGGATGGCCGCTCCCAGCTACGCGCATCGCGCGTAATACGGAAATCGCTCACGCGATCCTTGAGCGCGCGTGAAACCCAGATATGGTCGAGTCTTCGGCCGCGGTCGCCGACCGTCCAGTCCGCCGCCCGATAACTCCACCAAGTATAGACTTTCTCCGACAACGGGATGCGGTCGCGCGCGACGTCGATCCATTCGCCGTGGCTCTGGGCTGCCAGCAGCTTCTCGGTTTCGATTGGCGTGTGAGAGACAATCTTCAGCAACTGCTTGTGGGACCAGACGTCGTTCTCATGGGGCGCGACGTTGAGATCGCCAACCAGAATATGGTGATCCTCGCCGCGCGGATGCAGCGGCTCGCACGATTTCATTTCGTCGAGAAAGCGGAGCTTATGTTCGAATTTCGGATTGAGCACGGGATCCGGAATATCGCCGCCGGCCGGCACGTAGAAATTATGCAGCACCAGCGGTTTGGCGATCTGGGCACGTTCGCCGAACTCAACCGAGATGTGACGCGAGTCGAGCTTGTCGCAAAAGGTGCGGATGTCGGTCTTCTCGAAGGGCAATCGCGAGATCACGGCGACGCCGTGATAGCCTTTCTGGCCATTCAGGGCGATATGTTCGTAGCCGAGCCGCTTGAAACGCTTGAGTGGAAATGCGTCGTCAATGCATTTGGTTTCCTGCAAGCACAGGATATCGGGCCTCACCGACTTGATGAATCGGGCGACGAGGTCGATGCGCAAGCGCACCGAATTGATATTCCAGGTTGTCAGGGAAAGACGCATGAGGACCGGCGAGACAAACTACGTCAAAGATGACGCATGTCTGCAGCTTGCAATCAAGAACGAATTGCCTGATCCCGCTCGGAATAGTGGATTGTTCGCGGGTAGAGATCAGCCCGGCGGGAAGGTGTGATCCGTTATGTCGATCTTGAACATGCCCGGGTCGATTTTCCTGGATGTATCGAGGTTATAGACCGCGACCGTGGTGTCGTAGCCTTGCGGATCGGTCACGGTCCATTGCTTGAGCAGGCCGTCCTTGGCACCCACCATCAGCATCAGGCGACTGGTGCCGGTCAGCAGTTGTCTTTCCTCGATCGTGACGCTGATGAAGAGATCGTCGGCGGTCACGCTGACGACGTTGGTATCTTTCATCAGATCAATGCGGTCCGACAGCAGATATCGCAGCGGTGTTTGCGATAGCGGATAGAGGTCCTGGGTGGAGAGATTGCGGTCGCGCACCGCGACCATTGATCCATCGGCGACGATCGCAATCGGGTTGGGCGATTCATATTCGAAACGCACCTTGCCGGGCTTCTGGATAAAGAATTGTCCCTTGGTCTTGCTACCGTCGGGCCCGACCTGGACGAAGTTGCCGATGAGCGTTTGAAGCGACGACAAATAGGTGCTGATCTTGGCGGCCTGCGCCTTTTGCTTGTCGTCAAACGTCGCAAAAATACTCAAAGGCACATTGCGATGCGGGTCGGGAATGACGGGATTGGGCGCCGCCTGTGTCGTGCCCGCTGTTGTCGTCGGTCCCTTTGGTCCGTCCGGCGCCCCGTCGCGGCCTTTCGGAGCGGCCTTGGGAACCGGAATGCTTTGTGGCGGGATCGGGGCCTGTGCGACGGCCGACGTCGAAACGATGCTGAAGGATGCCGTGACCGCAAACGCAGCCGCCGCTCGCGTGAAGGCAACGCCTTTAAAGGAAAGCGAGAATCGTGAGGCCATTCGGTTTTTCTGGTTTTCGGTCAACGCATTTCTCTGGTGGTCCGCCGCCCTTTTATCGTGCTTCGCGGCAAGGGGGCTATCGTTTTTCCGTGAAAAAAGAACGGCAAATATTGGGATTTTGGAGCACGAAACGGCTAATCAAAAGCCGCCTTCTTCTTCCTCAACGAGAATCTCGCGTTTGCCGGCATGGTTGGCCTGTCCGACGATGCCCTCAAGTTCCATCCGCTCCATCAGCGATGCCGCACGATTGTAGCCAATTTGCAGCCGGCGCTGAATATAGCTGGTCGAGGCCTTGCGGTCGCGCTTGACGATGGCCACCGCCTGCGAGAACAGGTCCCCGCCACCGTCGCTGCCCATGCCGGTGGAGTCGAATACCGCGCCGTCTTCGTCGGTGGGTTCTTCGGCCGTGACCGCCTCGAGGTATTCCGGCGATCCTTGCGTCTTCAGGTGACGCACCACCTTCTCGACCTCTTCGTCGGAGGCGAACGGGCCGTGCACGCGGCTGATGCGTCCACCGCCCGCCATGTAGAGCATGTCGCCCTGTCCGAGCAGTTGCTCGGCGCCCATTTCGCCGAGAATGGTGCGGCTGTCGATCTTCGAGGTAACCTGGAACGCGATACGGGTCGGGAAGTTCGCCTTGATCGTGCCGGTGATGACATCGACGGACGGACGTTGCGTGGCGAGGATCACATGCAGGCCGGCGGCGCGCGCCATCTGTGCGAGGCGCTGTACCGCGCCTTCGATGTCCTTGCCGGCGACCATCATCAGGTCGGCCATTTCGTCAACGATGATGACGATATAGGGCAGCGGATCGAGATCGAGCTTCTCCTCCTCGTAGATCGCCTTGCCGCTCTCTTTGTCAAAACCGGTATGCACCGTGCGCGTGAGCTCTTCGCCCTTGGCCCTGGCTTCGCCGAGGCGCGCATTGTAGCCGTCGATGTTGCGCACGCCGAGCTTGGACATCCGCTTGTAGCGCTCTTCCATCTCGCGCACCGCCCATTTGAGTGCGACCACGGCTTTCTTGGGATCGGTCACGACCGGCGTCAGCAGATGCGGAATGCCGTCATAGACCGAGAGTTCGAGCATCTTGGGATCGACCATGATCAGCCGGCACTGGTCCGGCCGCAGCCGATAGACGAGGCTGAGAATCATGGTGTTGATGGCGACCGATTTGCCGGAGCCGGTGGTGCCAGCGATCAGCATATGCGGCGTGCGGGCGAGATCGATGATGACGGGATCGCCACCGATGGTCTTGCCGAGACAAAGCGGAAGCTTTGCAACGGATTCGTTGATTTCCTTCGCGATGAGCAGCTCGCGCAGGTAAACTTTCTCGCGATGCGAGTTTGGCAATTCGATGCCGATGGCGTTGCGGCCGGGCACGACAGCGACGCGCGCCGAGAGCGCGCTCATCGAGCGCGCGATGTCGTCGGCGAGGCCAATCACGCGCGACGACTTGATGCCAGGCGCGGGCTCGAGCTCGTACAGCGTGACAACCGGACCGGGGTTGGCCTTGACGATTTCGCCGCGGACGCCGAAGTCCTGCAGCACGACTTCGAGCCGGCGCGAATTGGCTTCCAGCTCCGCCTTGGAGAGTGGTTGGCGGTCCGACGCCTTGGGCGCGCCGAGCATCGATATCGCCGGAAAATCCCATTTTTCGGATTTCCTGGCGGGCGACTTGGGTGCAGCCTTCTTGCGAGGCGCGCGCGCCGCCGGCTCTTCTTCTTCCTCCTCCTCTTCGTCCTGCTCTTCGTCGTCCTGAGGGGCGAGACTGGGAGCGGCGCGGCCGCCGAGGCTGGGCTCGTGCCGGTCGAACGACAACCCCCGCGGGGCGGGGGCGCTTGAGACCAGCCAGCGATAGGCCGCGCTGAGCAGCCAGGCCAGCCGGGCCTTGGTGCTCATCAGGGCATGCACAGCCCAACCAAGCGGGATCGAGCCGCCGTCGCCGTCCTCGGTCAGTGGCTCGTCGTCGTCCTCGATCGCGGTCGGGTCTTCGTCATCGGCGCGCGAACCGAAACCGCTGGCCACAAAGAATGTCGCGACGGTGGCCGCACCCAAAATGAGCCCAAGCGCGAGGTTATAGAAAAAGCCGGGCGGCCCGAACACGACCGCAGGCGCGCGCACCAGCGCATCGCCGATGACACCGCCAAGCCCGGTCGGCAGCGGCCACGTTCCACCATGCGGCCAGCAGCTGAAAAATCCGGCGGCCGAACCCGTGCACAGGATCCAGCAGCCGAGCCGCAAGGCTTCGCGGTCGAAGCTGCGATGGGTCAGCATCCGCCAGCCCCACACCGCGACCGGCAGGATCAGCATGATCGCGCCGAGCCCGAGAATCTGCATCAGAAGGTCGGCGCCGATGGCCCCCGTATAGCCGGCTATGTTATGGATCGGGCGCGATGTCGCGTGGCTGAAGCTCGGGTCCTGCACCGACCATGTCATGAGCGCCGCGGCCGCGCCGCCGGCAAATGCCAGCAAGCCGAGGCCTGCGAGTTCGCGCAGGCGGCGGAGGAGCGCCTCGCGGATCGCCGCCGGCAACTGGCTCACCAAGGGAATGACGCGTTCGATCGCCGGCATGCTCATCAGTCCAGAATTTGAACCAGCCGGTGCAGCGCCTCGGCCGTTGTTTCGCTGTCCGCGACAAGCGCAAGCCGAATGAAGCCTGCGCCGGGATTACTGCCGTCCGGTTGCTGCCTCGCGAGGTAGCTGCCCGGGATCACGCGGACACCGACATCCTTGTAAAGCTTGACGGTTACCGCTTCATCGCCGCCCTTCGCCGAGACGTCGAGCCAGACGCAGAAGCCGCCGGCGGGACGCCGATAGCCATAACGGCTGCCGAGGATCTGGTCGGCGAGGTCGAACTTGAGCCGGTAGAGCCTGCGATTTTCCTCGACATGGGCTTCGTCATTGTAGGCGGCGACCGCCACATGCTGGACCGGAACCGGGACCTGCGGCGCGGCGACGTTGCGCAGTTCATGGAAGGCGCTCAGAAATCGCTTGTCCCCGGCGGCAAAGCCGATGCGCATTCCCGGCAGGTTCGAACGCTTCGACAGCGACTGAAATGCCACCACATTGGCATAATCGACGCCGGCGCATTCGAGCATGCTGCCGGGCGCTCCTTGCGTATAGATTTCCGAATAACACTCGTCGCTGAAGATCATGAAGCCGAAACGATCGGCAAGTTTTTTCAGGCGGGTGAAGTAATCCCTGGAGGCGACGGCGCCTTGCGGATTGGCTGGCGAAGCAATGTACATCGCCACCGTGCGCGCCAATGTGGCCTCATCAAGCGTGTCGAGGTCGGGCAGAAACCCATTGGCAGGCGTGGTCGGCAGATAGATCGGCTCGCAGCCGGCGGCGCGCGCGCCGGCGCCATAGGCCGGATAGAACGGATTGGGCATCAGGATGGCCGGTCTTCCCCTGCGTTCACCGACCAGACGCACGGCGGTGAGCGCCGCGAAGAACAGCCCCTCGCGGCTGCCGCTGAGCACCAGAAGCTCGGTATCGGGATCGATGGGGCGGGGCAGGTTGAAGCGCCGGGCGAGCCAATCCGCCGCGGCACGCCGGAACGGCTCGATGCCCTTGGCGATCGGGTAGCGGCCAAAATCGGCGATGTGCTTGGCGAGAATCGGGCCTACGAATTCAGGCACAGGATGCTGTGGCTCGCCTAACGACAGCGTTATCAACGGCTTGGCCGGCTGGTAGGGCGCCAGCAATTCGGTGACCCGCAAAAAGGGCGAGCGTTCGCTTGCCTCGTTTCCACCGCCCTGGGGCGCGCGGGATGATGCGGTCATGGCCATACTTGTCGCGCCAGCATTCGTTCAGGCCGCCGATCGCGTTTTCGAGACCGGTGGGATATGGATCAAACCACCATAGATACGGCGAGGTTAAGACGCGATTAACCATCGAGCCGGCACGAAATCCAGTTCACTGGAATGGAGAAGAAAAAAGGGGCCCCAGCTTGCGCTGGAGCCCCTCAACGGTCGGAGCATTGCCGGGTATGTGCTCAAACCGTAGTTCTGGGCACCCCCTCCGAAGAGGGAATGCCCTCGGGAGAACTCACATGTTGTAGGCGCGTTCGGTGTGGTCGGT
>DATHPL010000202.1:0-3744 GCA_035483915.1 Bradyrhizobium sp. | reverse complement strand
GGCCTGGCGCTGCCGCTGCCCGCCTGGCTCACCGTGCCGGTGCAGATCGTGCCCGGCGTGTTCTATCCCGCCTACAGGCTCGCGATTATCGTCGTCGCGCTCGCCGTCGCGCTGATGCTCTATCTCGTGGTGATGCGCACCCGCATCGGCATGCTGATCCGCGCCGGCGCGTCCAATCGCGAGATGATCGGTGCGCTCGGCATCAACATCAAGCTGCTTTATACGTTGGTGTTCGGATTGGGCGCGGCGCTCGCCGGCCTTGCCGGGCTGATGCAGGCGCCGATCCTGACCGTGCAGATCGGAATGGGCGAGAACATCCTCATCCTTGCCTTTGTCGTCATCGTCATCGGCGGCATCGGTTCGATCCGCGGCGCGTTCGTCGCAGCTATCCTGGTCGGGATGATTGACACGCTCGGCCGCGCCTTCCTGCCTGACCTGCTCCGGCGGATCCTCAGTTCAGCGGCGGCTTCGACCGCAGCGCCCGCGCTGTCCTCGATGTTGATCTACCTGTTGATGGCGATCGTGCTGGTAGCAAGGCCGGAGGGGCTGTTTCCGGCCAACCGTCGATGACCTCTTCGTTCAATCTACGCAACGCGGTGGCGGCGATCGTCGTCGTTGGCCTTTTGCTGCTGCCGCTGTTCTCGCAGGCAACCGGCAATGTCTTCGTGCTGACGTTGTTTACGCGCATCGTGATCTTTGCGCTCGCCGCCGTCAGCCTCAATCTCATCATGGGCTATGGCGGGATGATGAGTTTCGGCCACGCCGCCTATCTCGGCATCGGCGGCTATGCGGTCGGTATTCTCGCCGCGGAAGGCTTCGGCTCCGGCTTTATCCAGTGGCCGGTCGCGCTGCTCGCCTCAGCCCTGTTCGCGCTCGTGATCGGCGCATTATCCCTGCGCACGCGCGGCGTCTATTTCATCATGATCACGCTCGCCTTCGCGCAGATGGCCTATTACGTCGCTTCCGGCCTGTCGCGCTACGGCGGCGACGACGGGCTGACGATTTATAAGCGCAGCACGTTCGGCGGCCTCATCAATCTGTCGAACCGCGTCCAGTTCTATTACCTCTGCCTGTTTTGCCTGCTCGGCGGCGTCTTTCTGGTCTGGCGCATCGTCAATTCGCGCTTCGGGCTCGTGGTGCAGGGCCTGCGATCGAACGAACAGCGCATGCAGGCGATCGGATTTCCGGCGACGAGATATCAGCTGGTTTGCTTCGTGATTGCCGGCACGATGTGCGGCCTCGCCGGCGCGCTGCTGGCGAACAACACGGATTTCATCAGCCCGGCCGTGATGTACTGGACCCGCTCCGGCGATCTCATGGTGATGGTCATCCTCGGCGGCATGGGATCGCTGTTCGGCCCGGTCGTCGGCGCCATCGTCTATCTCGTGCTCGAAGAATTCCTGTCGCAGGTCACTGAATATTGGGCGATGATCATGGGGCCGCTGCTGCTTCTGATCGTGCTGTTCGGGCGCGGCGGCATTATGGGGCTGGTCGGGAGGTTTTCCCGTGGCTGAACCGTTGCTTCGCATCGAAAATCTCGTGCGTCGATTCGGCGGCATCGTCGCGACCGACAACCTCTCGCTCGATATCGCACGCGGCGAACTGCACGCGATCATCGGGCCGAACGGCGCCGGCAAGACCACGCTGATCAGCCAGTTGATCGGCCAGTTGCGCCCGACCGCCGGCACCATTCGTTTCGGCGGCCAGGACGTCACGCATCTGCCCGCATGGAAACGCAGCCGGCTTGGGCTGGCGCGCTCGTTCCAGATCACCTCGCTGCTGCCAAACTTCACCGCAGCCGACAATGTCGCGCTGGCGGCTCAGGCCCGCGACGGCCATTCGTTCCGCTTCTTCGGCAATGCGCGCCAGGAAAAGCAACTTCGGGCCGCTGCCCATGCGGCGCTCGATCGGGTTGGGCTTCTTGGCCGCGCAGACGTCGTGGTTTCCAGGCTGAGCCATGGCGAGCAGCGCGAACTCGAACTGGCGGTTGCGCTCGCGACCAAACCGCAACTGCTGTTGCTGGACGAGCCGATGGCAGGCCTCGGGGTAACTGAATCGGCTCGCATGGTGAAGCTGCTCGCCGAACTCCGGCAGGAAGTCACGATCGTCCTGGTCGAACACGACATGAACGCAGTGTTCGTGCTCGCCGACCGGATCACGGTGCTGGTCTACGGGCGCGTGATCGCGTCCGACGTGCCGGCGGCGATCCGCACCAACGAGGAGGTCAAGCGCGCCTATCTCGGCGACCAGCATGTGGTGACCGCCCATGACTAAGGAAACGTCGGCTGATACGTCGCCGCTGCTCGAAGTCGAGGGTCTGGAGACCTGTTATGGCCTGAGCCAGGTGCTGTTCGGCCTGTCGCTGTCGATCCATAGCGGCGAGATGGTTGCCCTGATGGGCCGTAACGGCATGGGCAAGACTACGACCGTCCGCTCGATCCTGGGGCTGACGCCGCCGCGCGCCGGCGCGGTTCGCTTCTCTGGTCGGGAGGTGCGGGGGATGGCGGCGTTCCGTATCGCGCAACTCGGCATCGGTCTCGTTCCCGAAGGCCGCCAGATTTTCCCGAATCTGACCGTGCGTGAAAATCTCGTCGCGGCGTCCGCCAACCGTCTCGGTGCCAGCGATCCCTGGACGCTGGACAAAATTCACGCGCTGTTCCCGCGGCTCGCCGAGCGCAGCAATAATATGGGCAATCAACTTTCCGGCGGCGAGCAGCAGATGCTGGCGATCGGGCGTGCGCTGATGACCAACCCGCGGCTGTTGATCCTCGATGAGGCGACGGAAGGACTGGCGCCGCTGATCCGTGAGGAAATCTGGAATTGCCTGTCGATGCTGAAAGCGCGCGGCCAGTCCGTGCTCGTGATCGACAAGAATGTAGAGAATCTCGCCCGCATCGCGGATCGTCATTACATCATCGAGCGCGGCCGCAGCGTTTGGAGCGGCACCTCTGGGCAGCTGATCGCCGAGCCGGATCTGCAACACCGGTATCTCGGCATATAAGCCGCGCGCCTTGATTGCCGCTGCGGCGTCAAGATTTTTTCGTGAGAAAAGACTTCTTCCGCGCGCGGCGGATAAAGCATTCCGTTGTCGCTTGATCGCCAATCGCAACCGGCTTTAACCCCGATTTGACAGCGTATTTTTCGCCGATCTTGATACGCCCGATTCCAAATCTGGTTCGGGGGTACTATGAGTTCGGAAATCGGCGGTAACACCGCAACCTCGCGTCTGCGCGCTTCGGCGAAATACGCTTCATCCATTTTCATTGCTTCAAGCATGATCTGCTCCGTGAGCGGAAGCGCGCGTGCGGACGATAGCGCCACGCTGCAGAAGCTCGAGGCCCATCTCCAGCAATTGGAGGAACGGCACGAAAACGAGATCAAGGCATTGCAGGCCGAGATCAAGCGGCTGCGCAAGGAGAAGCCGGCCACGACGACCGTAGCCGCAAGGCGGCCACCTACAACGGAACCGCCGCCATCCTCGATCTTGCCGCCGGGCCTGCCGCCGCCGGCGACGCCGGCCAAGGTGCTGATGACCTATGACCGCGGCTATCATTTCGGCTTCTCGGATGCGACCGGTGAAAACACCGTCGAGCTGTTCGGACGTCTTCAGCTCGATACCGGAGGCTATACCAACTACAATCCCGGGCCGGAGACGCTCGACCGCAAGGGACTGTCCGACGGCGTCGACCTGCGACGCGCCCGCATCGGTGTCATCGGCACGTTCATGAGCGACTGGCACTACGC
>DATHPL010000201.1:0-13556 GCA_035483915.1 Bradyrhizobium sp. | reverse complement strand
GCCTTGGTCGCGTGCAGATACGCATTGTGATTAAGCTGGATGAACGGCTCGAGCGTGACACCCAGGCGTTTACAGTAATCGAGAACCGCGCGATGGTGATAAGGAATTCGCCATGGACCCGGATTGATATAGAGGCCCTGTTCGAATTCGCAGGTTTGCTTGAACCCGCCGAGTTCGGTAAACGAATCTCCTCCCCGCAGGGTCCAATTGCGTCCCCCGGCCCGGCTGTTGAATTCCAGGAGTTGGACCTTGTAGCCGGCCTTGCGTAACTCAAGAGCGGCCGTCATACCGGCAAGACCCGCCCCGAGTATCAGGACGGAAGCGCCCTTGGGATCACCATCGAGTTTGATCGGGCCTTTGTATCCGGAATCGGAGGCAAACCCCAGACTCGTCATCGCATGATACATGGCTGCGCTGCCGGAAACTGCACCGATCAGGGACAGCAGATCGCGCCGACTAAGGGGTGAAACCTCGTTTGGCATCTTGCTCGCGGTCCAATCGTTTTCGTCGTCGCATTCAGGTCTACAGCAGACCGGCGACCGTGATTATATTGCAGTTTGTGCTGTTTGGCGAAGGAGCAGTTTGATGGGCGAGGTATTCCGCTTTTTAGCCGCTGTGGCTGCGCTCGCGGTTAGCACTGGGGTGACGATAGCCGCCGACGCGCCGCCTTCGGGTTCGTTGGTCGCCGCCGCATCGGGCCTCGGGCAGAAAGCGCTCAACGATCCAGCCGCCTTCCATTTCGTGGAATCGCTGACCACCGAGATCGGACAGCGTTTGGCCGGCACCGAAGCCCATCAGCGCGCGGTCGCATGGGCCGAGACCAGACTGAAAGCAGCAGGCTTCGAGAACGTTCACTCCGAGCCATTTACCTTCCCGGCCTGGATCCGCGGCGCCGAAAGCGCGGAGATCGTTGGCACAGTTCCGCAGCATCTTGCTGTGACCGCATTGGGCGGCTCGGTCTCGACGGATGCCAACGGCATTGAGGCCGAGATATCGCTTTTCCGGACTTACGACGATTTGCTGGCGGCCGCTCCGGGATCGCTCAACGGCAAGATCGCCGTCGTGACCCAGCGCATGGTGCGGGCACAGGACGGCAGCGGCTATGGCGCCGCCAACCCAATTCGGCGTCGCGGTCCCTCCGAAGCCGCAAAGCGAGGCGCCGTCGCCTATCTGCTGCGCTCGCTCGGCACCGATAACCATCGTTTGCCACATACCGGGGCGCTTAATTACGAAGACGGCACGCCACGAATTCCAGCCGCGGCGCTGGCCATCCCGGACGCCGATCAGCTCGAGCGGTTGGCCGTGCAGGGTCCGGTAAGGATCCGGCTTCTGCTGACGCCGACGGTTCGCGAGAACGCGCCGTCCTGGAACGTCGTCGGCGAGATCAAGGGTAGCGAGCGGCCAGATGAGATCGTTCTCATCGGCGGACATCTTGATTCCTGGGATCTCGGCACCGGCGCGACCGATGATGGCGCCGGTGTTGCCATTGTCTTCGGCGCCGCTAGGCTGATCGCCGGACTGCCGCAGCACCCCAGCCGCACGATTCGTGTCGTCCTGTTCGGCGCCGAGGAGATGAACTTCAGCGGCGCCGCCTACGCCAAAGCCCATGAAGGCGAAACCGGAAAGATCGTGGTCGCCGGTGAGGCAGATTTCGGGGCACGCAATGTGTATTCCGTGCAGCTTCCAGCCGGCGCCGCGGCAAGTGATTTTGGCCAAACACTGGATCGGATCATTGCGCCGCTCGGCGCCAACCTTGATCGACGGCCAGCCCTTGGCGGCGGAGACGACATTCGCGAGCTACAGAAAGCCGGCGTGCCCGTGGTGTCACTCCGCCAGGACGGAATGGATTATTTCGACACCCATCACACCGCAGACGACACGCTCGACAAGATCGATCCGAAACAGCTCGGCCAGGCGGTCGCCGTGTGGTCGGCCTTCACCTATCTTGCCGCATCATCGGGCGTGGATTTCAGAAACCTCGCACCGGCTACAAAATAGTCGCCGAGACGAAAAGCTTTCCTCAGGCTTTCAGCGCGTCATCCAAGAAGCCACCTCATCCAAGAAGCCATCGGCCGCTGTGAATATCGAACTTCACAACGCCCTCGTCCCGCATTTTCAGCAGGAGGGATTGGCACGCTTCCTCGTTCACGACATTGGCTCGTGTCATGATCTCGCGAACCTTGAGCGCCTTTACGCGCAGAGCGCTCAGGATATTGTCCCGATCATTCAACATGCTTTTCCTTAAGCCATCACCGACAACGGCGCCTTATTGACAATACGAAAGCTCATCTTCCGTTACGACGCGCTCGACCTTGTCAGACCTGATGCGGTATCTGAGACGTCCGTCTGCCTCGACCGGCATACATTGAACGATGGTGTAGACTTTTGGCACCTCGACCTGAACCCGCCCCTGCGGCCCCTGACCGCGGTGAACGACTTCATCGTTCGGCCGATATACATGTGACATTCTGCGTCCCTTGGCGTGTTAGGTAGACTTTTGATCATTATAACAGAGCTGTCCCGTTTGGGCACGCTTTATGATCTTACAAAATCGTCTTCGCTGGGCGCTTCGGCGGAATCGTCTGACCACTGTGGCTTCTTTGCCTGGAACAGGCGCTACCGCGGCAGCCGTGGCGGACCGCCCCTGTGACCCCGCCATGGTAAAAATGGTAGCCGAACTGCTGATCGGCCGTACCGCGCGCAAGACCGAGTAACACTTCGCAGGCCAGACAAGCTTCCCGCGCCGATGGACAACGGGTCAAAATTCCTCAAATCTGATCGCCCGCCTGTCTCATTCCGCTTCGAAGGTCTCTTCGCGCGCCACTCCACACCCATCGTCTGAAAGCTTCATCATGAGTGATCTTACTCTTATCCAGAATGCCGATTGGATCATCGCCTGGGACGAAAGCGCAAAATCGCACGGCTATTTCCGAAATGCCGATGTTGCGTTCAAAGGCAATAAGATTGTTCACGTCGGCAAGAGCTACGGCGAGAAGCCCGACCGGGTGATCGATGGGCGGGGCTTGATGGTCATGCCGGGTCTTGTCGACATTCACTCGCATCCAAGTCTCGAGCCGTCCTGGCGCGGCATCCGCGAAGAACACGGCGTCCCCGAAATGTACATGACCGGCCTCTACGAGCGCTCGGTCGCTTACGGCCGGGATGAAGAAGGCGAACGCGCGAGCATGGAGGTTGCCTACTCCGAGCTCTTGTTATCCGGCGTCACCGCAATTGCGGATCTTTCCAAGCCATATCCCGGCTGGGTCGATCTGGTCGCCAAAAGCGGCATTCGCGGTTTTCTGGCGCCCGGATATGCCTCGGCGCGCTGGACGATCCGCGGAACGCATCTTCTCGATTATATCTGGGATGAGAAAGCCGGCGTTGAGGGCTTTGACCGGGCGCTGCAATTGATCGACAAGCTGCCCTCTCATCCTTCTGGTCGGCTATCGGGCATCGTCTATCCGGCCCAGATCGATACCTGCACCGAAAGCCTGCTTCGCGACAGCGCTGCAGTGGCCCGCGAACGCGGTCTTCCATTCACCACGCATTGTTCGCAAAGCGTCCTCGAATTCCAGGAAATGGTGCGTCGTCACGGCATAACCCCGGTTCAGTGGGCCGAAAAAATCGGCATCCTCGGTGAGAACACCACGCTCGGCCATGCCATTTTCATCGATGAGCACTCCTGGCTGCACTGGTGGAGCAAGCGCGATCTCGACATTCTGGCAGGGTCGCGCACCAACGTCGCACATTGCCCCTCTCCCTTTGCACGATACGGGCACATGCTTGAGGACTTCGGCCGCTATCGCCGCGCCGGCGTCAATATGGGACTCGGCACTGACGTTGCCCCACACAACCTCCTTGAGGAAATGCGGCTTGCAGCCATCCTGGCCCGGATCAGCGCGGGCGACATCAACACCGTGCAAACCGCCGATCTGTTTCATGCGGCAACCGTCGGGGGCGCAACCGCGTTGATGCGCGACGATATCGGGCGTCTGGCGTCCGGGATGAAAGCGGACATCGTCCTCGTCGATCTCAAGAACGTGTTCATGCAACCCGCGCGAGATCCGTTGCGTTCTCTGGTCTACACCGCTGCCGATCGGGCCGTGCGCGACGTCTTTGTCGACGGGATACAGGTAGTTAAATCCGGCCGCGTGCTGACGCTCGACCATGCCGATGCACTGGCCAGACTGACGGAAGCGCAGGCGCGGATGGAGAAGGATGTCCCGAACCGCGACGGCCTCGGCCGAAGCTCGCTGGAATTATCGCCGCTCTCCCTGCCGATGCTGGCCCAGCAGTGACAACGGGCATCTCGGCATTTCCATCGCATTCCCCGGAGATCCCGAGAACGGATTGCCGCAGGTTTCAATTGTTCCTAGTATCGAAATCCGTAGTTCTCGATTAGCGGAGAAGAGCTTTGGGTCGAACAGTCATCAAGAACGCTGACTGGGTGGTTGCCTGGGACCCGAAGGAATCGAGGCATCGTTATCTCGAAAACGCGGATCTCGCATTCGAGGCGGACCGTATCGTTTACGTCGGCCGCGACGACCGCCCTGACAGCGGCGCGGACGACGAAACGATCGACGGCCGCGGAATGATGATCATTCCGGGCCTCGTGGACATCCATAGCCACCTGGCGCATGAGCCCATCAACAAGGGATATACGGACGAAACGGGCTCGAGAGGACTCTATAATTCGAACCTGTACGAATACATGCCCACGATGGTGGGAGATGAAGAGGCCGCACCCTGGCAAACGCGCCTTGCCATGGCCGAGTTGTTGATGTCCGGCGTCACGACCGTCGTTGACCTGACAATACCCTATCCAAACTGGATTGATACGCTTGCCGAAAGCGGAATCCGCGCATGTATCGCACCGATGTTCCGCTCTGCACGCTGGCTCACGCGGAATGGACATGTTGTCGAATACGATTGGCTGGAGGACCGGGGTTTTGGCGCGATGGAGAAGGCCCTCCGGCTCCTGGAGATTGCCGAAAACCATTCCTCCGGGCGTATCTCCGGAATGGTTTGTCCTGCCCAGATCGATACCTGTTCTCCCGAACTTCTTCAGACGAGCTACCGCGAAGCAACCAGGAGAGGACTCCGCTGGCAGACCCACGCCGCACAGTCGCTCCCCGAGTTTCACGAGATTACCCGGCGGCATGGACTGACCCCGATTCAATGGCTCGAAAAGTTAGGCGTGCTGGGGCCAACGTCCATCGTCGGCCACGCCATATTCGTCGACGACCATCCCAATACGCATTGGAGTACGGCGCGAGACGTCCGTTTGCTCGCAGAGAGCCGGACGACCGTCGCTCATTGCCCCACCGTCTTCATGCGAAGAGGCATGGCACTGTGCCATGTCGGACGATATCTCGAGGCAGGCATCAACATCGGGATCGGAACCGACACCTATCCGCATAACATGATCGAGGAGATGCGGCACGTCGGCTATGTGTCCCGATTGATGGCCGGGCATCCCCGAGCGACCACGACCGCCGACGTCTTCAATGCCGCCACGATCGGGGGAGCGAAAGCGCTGGGCCGCGAAGATATTGGACGATTGGCGGCCGGCGCCAAGGCCGATTTTGCGCTCGTCAATATGAAGCATCACCTGATGCAGCCAAGCCGCGACCCGATCAGGAGCCTGGTTTACGCGGCAGCCGATCGCGCCGTGAGCGCCGTGTATGTCGACGGCGAGAAAGTTGTCGCGGACGGACGGCCGTTGCGGGTCGACTACGAACGCGCCGCCGGCGAGGTAAACGCCGCGCAGCGGCGTGCGGAAGGTCGAGTCCCCGAGCGGGATCTGGTCGGCCACCGAAGCAGCGAGGAAATTTCGCCGCTGACATTCGAAAAACACTGAACATGCCGGCTCGATCAACAGGGGATTCTCGATGCGACATCTGAAGCGACTGTCATGGGCTGTCCCGATTGCGATCGGCTCGGCTTTCTCGATTGGGGCCGCGCCGTCGAATGCGACAACGCTCAATATCGTGATGGAGAGTCGCGTCAGCGTGCTCGATCCGGTCCTCAGTACCGCCCATCAGTCTCGAAACCACGGCTACATGATCTACGACACGCTGCTGGCACTCGACGAACAGGGCGTGATACGTCCCGAAATGGTCGACACGTGGAAGGTGTCGGACGACAAGAAAACCTACACCTTCACCCTTCGAGACGGCTTGACCTGGCACGATGGCGCCAAGGTCACGGCGGAAGACTGCGTTGCATCGATCAAGCGATGGGCCCAGCAGGATCGCATGGGCCGGGCTTTGATGAAGTACATCACTGACCTGCATGCCGATGGCGATAAATCCTTCTCGGTGACGCTCTCCATTCAAGCCGATCTGATTTTAACCGCGTTCGCCAAGCCCAGCGGCATCCCGCTGTTCATGATGCCGAAGCGCGTTGCCGAAACCCCCGTGACCGATCCGATCACCGACTACACCGGCTCCGGACCCTTCAAATTTGTCGCCGCTGAATACAAGCCGGGCGTGCGGGTGGTCTATGTCAAGAACGAAGCCTATGTTCCGCGTCCGGAACCGGCGAGTGGTCTCGCTGGCGGCAAAGTCGCCAAGGTCGATCGGGTCGAGCGCATCGAGATGGCGGACCAACTGTCCGCGGTGAATGCCCTCATCAAGCACGAGATCGACTATCTTGAGACGGTGCCGTTCGACTTGCTGCCGATGGTGGAAGGGCTCCCCGGGGTCGTCGTGGAAAGGCTCGACACTTTGGGGTATCAGCCGGTTTACCGGTTCAATCACCTGCACCCGCCGTTCAACAACAAACTGGTGCGGCAGGCGGCGATGTACGCCATCGGACAAGAAGCAGCGCTCCAGACCCAAATCGGAAACCCGAAATACTATCGCACTTGCGCCGCCGTGTTTGGCTGCGGATTGCCGTATGAGAGTTCGGCCAAGTCGGAAATGGTCATTCCGTCTGACATCGAGAAGGCCAAATCCCTCCTGAAGCAGTCCGGCTACAACGGCGAACGCGTTGTGGTCCTTCAGGCGACCGACATCCCCCTGATCGCATCGATGCCCATCGTTATCGCCCAGCATCTGCGCGAAGCCGGATTCAACGTTGACCTGCAAGCCATGGACTTCATGACCGTGCTGTCGCGCCGGTCAAATCGGGCTTCGGTCGCCGACGGCGGCTGGAGCCTGTTTGTCACGACCTGGCACAACACCGAGGTTGAGGATCCGGTTCGCAGCTTTACCGTGTCGGCCAACGGCAACGACGCCTGGGCGGGATGGCCCACGGTGCCCGCCATCGTCGAAGCGACGAATCAATTCCTGCTTGCCCCCGACGAAGAACATCGGAAAGAGATCGCAGCGCGGCTCCAGGAGCTCGTTATCGACGAGGGAGTCGTAGGCCCCCTCGGCTCGGTCACCAAGCCGGTCGGTTACTCGACGGCGATCAGCGGCGTTCTTCACGCTCCTGTCCAGGTTTTCTGGAACATTTCCAAGTAAGGGAATACGGAGCAAATGGCGGGATATATTTTCAACCGGATCCTCGCGACGATCCCGGTCATGATCGTCGTCGCGCTCATCGTTTTTTTTCTTCTGCGACTGTCCCCAGGCGACCCAGCGGCCATCATGGCCGGTGACGCCGCTTCGCCCACCCAGATCGAGCAAATGCGCCACCAGATGGGGTTGGACCGTCCCATCGCGATGCAGTTCTTCATCTGGGTCCATCAATTGCTATCCGGCGATTTTGGCCTTTCGCTGCACTCGAAGATTCCGGTGTCGGATATGATCGCGGGCCGGATCGGGCCATCGCTTGCGCTCAGTCTCTCGACGATCGCCTTCTCCATCGTGGTGGCAATCCCGCTCGGTGTTATCGCGGCGTGGGCGCACGGCACCCTGCTCGACCGCGCTGTAATGAGCTTCTCCGTGATCGGATTCTCCGCTCCGATATTCGTGACCGGATATATTCTGGTCTTTTTCTTTGCGCTGAAATTCGATTGGTTTCCGGTGCAGGGATATCATCCGCTGTCCGACGGCTTTTCGCTATTTCTGCAAGGACTCGTCCTGCCCACTCTTGCCTTGAGTACGATCTACATCGCGCTCATTTCCAGGATAACCCGCAGCAGCCTGCTCGAGATCATGGGCGAAGATTTCATCCGAACCGCACGGGCCAAAGGCGCAACTGAATTTTCGGTCTTTCTCAGACACGCGCTCCGAAACGCATCGATCCCGATCGTGACGATCATCGGCGTCGGAGCCGCCTTTCTCATCAGCGGCGTCGTTGTGACGGAATCGGTGTTCAATATCCCCGGCCTTGGCCGCATGGTCGTTGAAGCGGTGCTCGCGCGGGATTACCCGCTGATCCAGGGCCTCGTGCTGGTGTTTTCATTCGTATACGTCGTCATCAATCTCATCGTTGATCTCTTGTACACGATCCTGGATCCGCGAATAACCTACTGACGGCAGCCGCCAACAAGAACACGAATGGTCCATGACGCAAAGCCTTGAGTCGATCGTCCCCGAACCAGCAGCCGAAGGCCCATGGAACGGGCTATTTCGCGCCGTGACGAACGGGCCGATTGCAATCGCTTCGCTGATGTTGCTGGCGATCGTCTTCATTGCGGTGGCGGCTCCCCTGCTGGCCACGACCGACCCGCTCCTGATCCACCCATTGGAACGGCTTCGGCCGGGATCGCTGCAACACTGGTTTGGCACGGACGCACTGGGACGCGATGTCTACGCCCGCGTCGTTTATGGCGCGCGCACATCCTTGATCGTCGGGACGTTTGCGGCTGCAGCCTCGATCACATTTGGCCTGGCGATCGGTGTCGTTGCCGGTTACTTCCGCATGGCCGACCTGATCATCATGAGGGTGATGGATGGCGTCATGGCGATCCCAAGCATCGTGCTCGCCGTTGCGCTTGTCGCGATTTCAGGCGCAAGCCTGACAACCGTGCTGGTCGCCATCGCCGTTCCCGAGATCCCGCGCGTCGTCAGATTGGTACGAGGGGTCATATTGAACCTGCGCGGCGAGCCTTATGTCGAGGCGGCGATTTCACTGGGGACCCCCGCGCCTCTCCTTCTCGTTCGGCACATGATACCAAACACAATGGCGCCGCTGATCGTGCAGAGCTCGTTTGTTCTGGCGTCCGCGATTCTCACCGAGGCCGCACTCAGCTTCCTGGGTGTCGGCCTGCCGCCCGAGATTCCCTCGTGGGGCAACATCATGTCCGAAGGCCGGAAGTATTTTCAATTGTACCCGGGGTTGATCTTTATTCCCGGGGCGTTCCTCGCCGTCACGGTGCTGAGCGTTAATCTGATTGGCGACGCCTTACGTGACGTGCTGGATCCGAAGACGGCCAAAAGGCTGTAGCCCGACAGGTCATGACTCAAAAACCGGTTCTCGAAGTAAAAAACCTTTCGGTCCGCCTTTCGGACGGCGCCCGCTCCCGAAATGTCATTGAAAACGTCAACCTCGACGTCAGCGCCGGTGAGACGGTCTGCATCGTGGGCGAATCCGGTTCGGGAAAATCGGTCACCTCCCTCGCCATCATGGGCCTGCTTCCGAAAAATATCCTCAGCCCTTCCGGCACGATCCTGCTGGATGGCGAGGATGTACTGAAAGTCGGAAGCACGAGGTTACGCCAACTGCGCGGGACGCGGATGGCGATGGTCTTCCAGGAGCCGATGACCGCACTCAACCCGGTCGAACCGGTTGGAAAGCAAATCGAAGAAGTCCTGCAGCTACATAGCCAATGCTCAAGGGCCGAAAAGCGGCAAATGGTGATCGACATGATGAAGTCGGTTCATCTGTCGACGCCGAATGAAATCTACGATGCTTATCCTCATCAGCTGTCCGGCGGGCAACGACAGCGAATACTGATTTGCATGGCGCTGATCCTCAAGCCCGCGCTGCTGATTGCGGATGAGCCGACGACGGCGCTCGACGTCACCACCCAGAAGCAAATTCTCTCCCTGATCAAGGAGCTCCAGCAGACCCTCAACACCGCCGTGATATTCATCACCCATGATTTCGGGGTGGTCGCGGAAATCGCCGACCGGATCGTCGTCATGAACAACGGAGCCATCGTCGAGACCGGCTCGCGCGAGGAGATTCTCTCACGGCCGAAGCAGTCCTATACACGAATGCTTGTCTCTTCGGTCCCGAGCCTGACGCCTAAAGATGACAAACGGCTGCTCGGCGAGCCGATTCTGGCGGTGACCGGCCTGAGCAGAGTCTATCGCGAGTTCAAGCTGTTCCGGACTGGCCGCTCCGTCAATGCGGTAAAGGACGCCGAGTTTACGCTTCGAAAGGCGGAGATCGTCGGCATCGTCGGAGAGTCCGGTTCGGGTAAGTCAACTCTCGCCAGATGCATTTCACGGCTGATCGAGCCGACGACCGGAAAGATCGATCTCGGCGGGCATGATATTGCCAGCCTTTCGCCTCGACAGTTGCGTCCGTTTCGCCGGCGAATACAGATCGTTTTTCAGGATCCATATCGCTCGCTCAATGCCCGGCTTCGAGTCGGGGAATCGATCGTCGAGGGATTGCTCAACTTTGGAATCAAACGCACCGACGCCCGGAAAAAAGCAGCCGAGTTGATCCGTCTGGTTGGGATGGAGCCCGATGTATTGAGACGGTATCCCCACCAATTCTCCGGCGGACAGCGGCAACGAATTTGCATCGCCCGCGCGCTTTCGCTCGAGCCCGACGTTCTGGTTGCCGACGAGGCCGTGTCGGCACTCGATGTGTCGGTGCAAAGTCAAATTCTTGCGCTGCTGCGATCGATACGCGACCTGAGGAATATCGGCATCGTATTCATTACGCACGATCTCCGGGTGGCGGCGCAGATATGCGATACGATCATTGTGATGCAGAATGGCGCGATCGTTGAAACAGCTCCTGCCAGAGATGTTCTGCTGCATCCGAACAATGAATACACACGCGCATTGCTGAGCGCGGCTCCCGGCAGGGGCTGGGATTTTCAGAATTTTCGGCCGATCTGATCCAATCTAACGACTGCCTTGGCTCGGCATTTGTCCCGGCGTGATCGGATCGTGTCCGATCCCGGCCGTTACTCCAGGGGCATGTGGTCGTACCGCATCGGTCGTTGGCGGTTCGCCCGGACTATGGTGCTCGTCATGGACATCACGCGCAATTTGCAGACAGACCAGCAATTCGACATAGCTCGAGAAACCGCCGATCGTCGTGGAGGCAATGCAGTTCCTCTTGTCGGAAGCGGCAAATTGCGGCCACGTCTTTTGAAGGTCCCGAAGGGCAGCACCCTCGTCCTCTGAGCAGCGGTCATAGTCGGCATTCAATCCACCCTCAAGATGGCACTCTCTCGTGATGTCGAACTTCGGCACGGTGTCCGAGACGGAGACGGGCGTCAGTGCAGCCATGAATACGATTGGCAGGTGAACGAACATGTTGGGCCTCCTTGCGATGAGAAAAAGCCCCCCGAACGAGCCTAACCAGCCTATGTGCGTGGCGCCTCCGGCTGTACCTGAGCCTTGCTGCCATCGACGAGAGTGACCGGTGGATTGAGGATCACCTTATCTCCCGCCTTGGCGCCGCTGACGATTTCGACACTCGTGCCAAGATCACGTTTCACTTCCACCTTGTGCACTTCGGCCTTGCCATTGTTGACAACCGCCACCTGGATTCCGTTGCGGTTGAAGAAGAGCGCATCGGCCGGCACCAAAAGGCTCGGCGTCTTGCGCGGGATACGAAGCTCGACGGCGCAGTAAACGCCGGCCGAGAGCGCGCCGTCGGGATTGGCAATATCGATTTCGGTCAAGAGCGTGCGGGTGCCGCTCTGCAGCGCCTCGGCTATCCGGGTTACCTTGCCGCGAAACTCGCGATCGCCAAGTTCGGGAACGCGCACGACGGCTTCAACGCCCGGCGTCACGCCAAATGCCGCATCCTGGGGCACGTAAACCGATACGCGGATGACGTCCTGCTGCATGATCTCGAACATGAAGGTGCCGCTTGCGGCATTGCCTTGCACCAGGCTGCCGACATCGACGTTGCGCTGGGTGATAACACCATCGAAGGGCGCGACGACCGATGCGTAGTCGCGGTTCTGCCGCAGCACTTCGAGCAAGTTCTGTTGAGACGAGACGTTCGCCTCGGCGACCGCGACCGCCGCCACACGCGCTTGCAAACCCAGGCGGTCGGTGTCGCCTTGCTGCGGAGTGACCCAGCCCTTCTGGACCAGAGGCGCGTCGCGATCCCACGTCACCTGCGCCAGATCACGGTTAGCCCGTGCCTGCTGCAGCGCAGATTTGAACTGATCGAGTGTCGCTTCGTTCTGTGAAATCTGATGATCGAGTTCAGGCACTGCAAGGTTCGCAAGCAGGCCTCCTGCCTTCACATGGTCGCCGATGTCAACGTTGCGCTTGGCGATGTAGCCGGTTGCGCGGGCATAGATGCTCGCGGCAGCAAATGCGGCCGTCGTGCCCGGAAGGGTGACCGAAACCGTGGCGCTGTTCGCCGCAACCGTTGCGACACGATAGCTGGGCACGAAATCGCGATCCTGCCTGGCCGTCGCCAGGACCTCCTGCTTCAGGGCATGGTTTCCCCACCCGCCGAGCACGAGGCCGCTGGCAAGCAACAGCGTTCCGCCGAACGCAAATAGACGCCCGCCCCGCCGGCGGCGCGCATACGTGCGACGTCCCGGTTCTTTCTCGACCTCACGGCGCAAGGTGGGGCCGTCGAGCCGATGCCGCTCGATTGCGTCATTGCCGTTGGGTCGAAACAGATCATTCATTGGGGAGTTCCTCGAACAAGCCATAGGCCGCGACGCCGTCATTGCGCTTGCGGAGCATGGCAAAGAGATAGGGCACGATCAGAAGAGTGGTCGGAGTGGCAAACAGAATCCCGCCGATCACGGCGCGCGCCAGCGCTGCGTTCTGCTCCTCGCCGGGGCCGCCGATCGCCATCGGGATCATGCCGACGACCATCGCAGCTGCCGTCATCAGCACGGGGCGGATTCGGGTGCGGCCCGCGTCAAGGGCAGCACGGAACGCGCTCCTCCCCTTGAGCTGCTGCTCGCGCGCGAATGTGACCAGAAGAATGGAATTCGCCGACGCGACACCGACGGCCATGATTGCCCCCATCAGCGAGGGGACGTTGAGCGTCGTGCCTGTCATGAACAGCATCGTGACGATGCCGCAGAACGTCGCCGGCAACGCCAGGATCACCACCAGCGGGTCGCCGAAATTCTGGTAGTTGACGACCATCAGCAGGTAGACGAAGACGGCCGCGAACGCCAGTCCGATACCGAGAGCCCGGAAGGACTCGTGCATGCTCTGGATCTGTCCGAGAACCTTGATGGTGTTGCCGGGCTTCAGCTCCTTCTGCAATTGAGCGACGATCTTGCCGATGTCGCTCGCCACGCTGCCGAGATCGCGGCCCTGCGTGCTGGCATAGATGTCGTAGACGGGCTGAATATTGCTCTGGTTCAGATTGGTCGGAACGCTCTCGCGCTTGATTGTCGCCACGTTGCTCAACAACCCCGGAATTGGCGGGCCATTGGCGGCGAGCGCGGTCGACACCGGCGTGTTGCCGATCTCGTTGAGCGAGCT
>DATHPL010000200.1:0-2813 GCA_035483915.1 Bradyrhizobium sp. | reverse complement strand
GTCGATGCCAGTGGCCTTCGCCGGCGTGGTGCCGTCGACGCATATCCGCAACGCCGGATATCTCTGCCGGGTCGGCGTCCTGCAGCGTCATTGGGGGCATCGGCTTCAGTTGCGGCTGATGCGCGCCGGGGAAGCACGGGCGCGGCGTAATGGCTGGAGTTGCGTGGTTTCCGATACCACCGGCAACATCGTCTCGGCCAACAACTTCATCCGCGCCGGCTACCGGATGTATGCGCCGCCATACCCATGGGCGTTTCCGGATACGCTTTATTGGCGCAAGAGCCTCATTTCCCGCAGCTTCTCTTCATAGCACCCATTCGAAAAGACAATAACAGAGCAGGCGCGCGGTCGACTTCGCTTGGAAGGACGGCAAAGGCCCGTATACAATATCCCGCAAAGATCTCGGCTGGCGACGAACCGGAGATCGACCAACGGGAAGGAACGAGCCGATCATGACCGCGAGACCGAAACTGCCGGGGCGGCTGCCGAGAGAGAAGGGGGCTCCGACCGCTCTCGATGGTTTGTTGGTCGTCGATTTCACCCGGGTCGTGGCGGGTCCCGTCTGCACGCAGACGCTGGCGGATTTCGGTGCCGAGGTTATCAAGATCGAAAACCCCGAAGGTGGCGACGATAGCCGGCATTACGAACATGCCGATCTCGCTGGCGAGAGTGCGGCCTTTATCAGCATGAATCGCAACAAGCGGGGCATCGCGCTCGATCTCACCAAGCCTGAGGCTTGCGTGGTGGCGCACGAGTTGATCGCGCGTGCGGACGTGGTGGTGGAGAATTTCTCCTCCGGCGTGATGAAGAAATATGGCCTCGACTATGCCTCCGTAGCGCCGGCCAATCCGCGGCTGGTCTATTGCTCGATCTCGGCCTATGGCCGCAAAGGCCCGTTCGCATCTCGCCCCGGTTTTGATCCGATCACCCAGGCGGAAAGCGGCTTCATGTCGCTCAATGGCTTTCCAGACGGACCGCCGGTGCGGACCGGGCCGCCGGCGGTCGATATGCTCACGGGCATGTCGGCCTGCAACACTATTCTGCTGGCGCTTCTCGCCCGCGACAAACTCGGCCGCGGCCAGCATGTCGAGGTGGCGCTGTTCGACATGGCGCTGACCATGACGCAGTTCTACGGCATGGCCTATTTGATGAGCGGCGTGAATCCAAGCCGTCAGGGCAATTCGCCGAACGGCTCGCCTGCCGTCGGCCTGTATAACGGTTCCGATGCGCCGTTCTACATCGCCTGCGCCAATGATCGCCTGTTTCGCCGCCTCGTCGTTGATGTGCTCGGACGCCCCGATCTCTTTAGCGGCGAGTTTGGCGATCGCCGCTCGCGCGTAGCCAATAAAGACAAATTACGCGCCATCCTCACCGACGTCTTTGCGAAGGACACCCGCGAGAATTGGGTGACGAGGATGAAGGCGGTCAATATTCCGGTCGGTTTCCTGCGCACGGTCGAGGAAGCCTTCAACTCTCCCGAGGCGCGCGAACGTCATCGCGTCAGCGAGATTCCACACCCCAAGGCAGGCACCGTTCCGAATATCGAATCCCCGCTCAATCTGTCGCTGACGCCCGTTATCGATCCCGTCGCGGCACCACTGCTTGGCCAGCACACCAGGGACGTGCTGCGCGACACGCTCGGCTATGACGAGGCGCGGATTGCTGCTTTGTCGGAAGCCGGCGTGTTCGGCAAGGTATTGGCTGCGGCCGACTGATCGCTCGCAAATCATTGAGGATGAATATGCCCGGTGGCCGCTCGGCCGCCGGGCTTTTTTTCGTTTTGGGAGCCGTATTTGAAATTTGACTTGCTTTCGCCGGTTCTCCGGGCCTGTATTCTTGCCCTCGCCATGGCGGTATAAAATGTGTCGCGCCCAGCGACGATGTAGCCGCCCCGTTGTTTCCGATCTCCAAGGAGTTTCCCATGACGCATGCCATCCGTTTTCACAAGACCGGCGGCCCCGAGGTTCTTGTCTGGGAGGAGGTCAACGTCGGCAAGCCGGGAGCGGGTGAAGCGCGTATTCGCCACACCGCCGTCGGTCTCAACTTCGTCGACATCTATAATCGTTCGGGCGTGTATCCATTGCCGCTGCCGAGCGGCCTGGGTGGCGAGGGCGCCGGCGTCGTCGAGGAAGTCGGCTCTGGCGTCACCGACCTGAAGCCTGGCGATCGCGTCGCTTATGGCGCGGCGCCGCTCGGCGCCTACGCCGAGGCGCGGCTCATTCCGGCGGACCGCTTGCTGAAACTGCCTGACAGTATCGACGACAAGACCGCGGCTGCGATGATGCTCAAGGGCCTCACCGTGCAATATCTCATCCGCCAGACCTACCGCGTCAAAGCAGGTGACACCATTCTGCTTCATGCCGCCGCCGGCGGTGTCGGCCTGATCCTGTCGCAATGGGCCAGGCATCTGGGCGCCACCGTCATCGGCACCGTCGGCAACGACGAGAAGGCCGCACTGGCAAAAGCCAATGGCTGCGCGCACGTCATCGTTTATTCGCGCGAGGATTTTGTGAAGCGCGTCGACGAAATCACCGGCGGCAAGAAGGTACCGGTGGTTTACGACTCTGTCGGCAAGGACACCTTCCTGAAATCGCTGGATTGTCTCGCGCCGCTCGGCGTCGCCGCGTTGTTCGGTGCATCCTCCGGCAACGTCGAGCCGCTCAATCTTGGCCTATTGGCGCAGAAGGGTTCGCTGTACGTGACCCGCCCGACGCTGAACACCTACGCGGCTAAAGCCGAAAGCCTTCGCGCCATGGCGAAGGAGTTGTTCGAGGTGGTGACTTCCGGCGCGGTCAAGATCGACGTGCGCCAGA
>DATHPL010000199.1:0-1967 GCA_035483915.1 Bradyrhizobium sp. | reverse complement strand
AAGGCGTTCAACGCGCAGACGCAGAAGGAAGAAAAGAACACCCCGATCCCGGTGATCATCACCATTTACGCGGACCGTTCCTTCACCTTCGAGATGAAGACGCCGCCGATGTCCCACTTCCTCAAGCAGGCCGCGAAAATCCAGTCCGGGTCTAAAGCTCCGGGCCGCGACAAGGCCGGCAAGGTGACCAAAGCGCAGGTGCGCGAGATCGCCGAGAAGAAGATGAAGGATCTCAATTGCGACACCATCGAGTCGGCCATGAAGATGGTCGAGGGCTCAGCCCGCTCGATGGGTCTCGAAGTTGCGGGGTAACGGCCATGGCAATCGGAAAACGTACTGAGAAGGCCCGCGAGGGCGTCGATCGCGAGAAGCTTTATCCGCTCGTGGACGCCATCAAGATGGTCAAGGAACGGGCGAAAGCGAAGTTCGACGAAACCGTCGAGATCGCGATCAACCTCGGTGTCGATCCGCGTCACGCTGACCAGATGGTCCGCGGCGTGGTGACGCTGCCGAACGGCACCGGCCGCACCTTGCGCGTCGGCGTGTTCGCGCGCGGGGCCAAGGCGGAAGAAGCCAAGGCTGCGGGTGCTGACGTTGTCGGCGCCGAAGATCTCGTCGAGAAGGTGCAGGGCGGTGCGATCGATTTCGACCGCTGTATCGCCACCCCCGACATGATGCCGCTGGTCGGTCGCCTCGGTAAGGTGCTCGGTCCGCGTGGCATGATGCCGAACCCGAAGATCGGCACAGTGACGATGGACGTCGCCACCGCCGTGAAGGGCGCCAAGGGCGGTTCGGTCGAGTTCCGCGTCGAGAAGGCTGGCATCGTCCAGGCCGGCATCGGCAAGGCCTCGTTCTCGGAAGAGAAGCTCGTCGAAAACGTCAAGGCGCTCACGGATGCGGTCGCCAAGGCGAAGCCGGCCGGCTCGAAGGGCACTTACATCCAGCGCGTTGCGGTTTCCTCCACCATGGGGCCGGGCGTGAAGGTCGAGCCGGGAAGCATTCTCGGCTAGATTTTTGAATGGCGGATCGAAAACAAAGGAGCGGGATCGGGCAACCGGTTCCGCTCTTTGCTTTAGCTTTATGATCGCCGGGTGACGGGAGAGGGCATGCCAGAGAAGGTGTTGGTCTATTCGAAGTTCCCCAAGGCGCTGATGGTACGGATCGGCCAGCGCTTCGAACTTCTGGACGCGGCCGGCAAGCCGCCCGCCGAGGTTTTCGCCACAGACGAGCTCTCCGGCATTCGGGCCATGATTACCGCCGGCGGCACAGAGCTTCCGGCCCGTGTCATGGATACGTTGCCGTCGCTCCGCGCCATCGTCTGCTACGGCACTGGCTATGACGGCGTCGATTTGGCGGCCGCGAGGGAACGCCAGATTGCCGTCGGTCATAGTCCGGGTGCGAATGCCGCAAGCGTCGCCGACCTCGCTGTCACACTGATGCTTGCGACGACGCGGCGGATCCTCCCGGCCGACGAATTCGTGCGCAACGGAAGTTGGGCGCAAGCGAAGCCGTCGCCGCTGTTACGGCCGCAGGCGGGTAATCCCGGCCGACGCGTCGGCGTTTACGGCATGGGCGAGATCGGCCGCAAGATCGCAGGCCGCGTGGCGGCGTTCGAGACCGAGGTCGGCTATTTCAGCCGCAGCCGGCATGAACTACCGTATCGCTATTTTGAAAGCCTGGAAGCTTTGGCGGAGTGGTGCAGCGTGCTGATGATCGCGGTGCGTGCCAGCGGTGACACCCACCACGCCGTCAATGCCGGTATTCTGCAAAAACTTGGACCAGATGGCTATGTCGTCAATATCGCGCGCGGCTCTGTGATCGATGAGGCGGCGCTGGTTGCGGCGCTGACCAACAACACCATCGCCGGCGCCGGCCTCGATGTGTTCGAGAAGGAACCGCATCCGCAAGATGCGTTGACGGCCTTGCCGAACGTCGTGCTGACCCCGCATATCGGGGGCCATACGGCC
>DATHPL010000198.1:0-9952 GCA_035483915.1 Bradyrhizobium sp. | reverse complement strand
CCGTCATACGTGGTCACACGCGAGGATGCCGGTCGGGGAGTACAGGCATTAGCTTCACTGGGCTGGGGGAACAGCATGGTGAGACTTCGTTCGCTGTGACGTGCCACTGACGTCACCGAGGTCTAACCATGCGTTCTATCATCAATGCCAGCGCCCGGCACAGTCTGTGGCTGGCATCCACCGTACTGATCCCGCTTTCTCCGTTCTCGATTTCGGCCGCGCACGCCCAGCAATCGGCTTCGCCCGATCTTCTGCCGCCCGTCGAGGTCAGCCCGGCCAAGAAGCCCGAAACCACGCAACCTCCAGCCACGCGGAAGCCAAAATCGCGGCAGGCTTCAACCAAGCCGAACCAGCAGAAGCCCACAGAAAAGCCCGCCACGCCGCAGCAAGGCATTCCGGACACGGCCCCGACCGTCGTCAGCCCAACGGGAATCGTGACGCCTACCAACCAGGTTGCCAGCTCGGTGACGGCCATCACCGCTCAGGACATCGCCACCCAGCAATACCGCACCTTACCCGACACATTGAACACCGTGCCGGGTTTGAACGTGGTGCAGAGCGGCGGTCCCGGCGGACAAACCTCCGTGTTCATCCGCGGCACCAACTCCAACCACACTAAAGTGCTCATCGACGGCATCGACGTCGGCGATCCCACCACACCGAACGGTGCACTCGACCTTGCGCATCTCCTCACTTCCGATATGGCGCAAGTTGAAGTGCTGCGCGGCCCTCAAAGCGGCCTTTACGGCTCGGACGCCATCGGCGGCGTCATTTCGATCATCACGCAAAAGGGTGAAGGGCCCGCGCGCTGGACAGCTTCGAACGAGGCCGGATCGTTCGGCACCTTCAACCAGAGCGTCGGTGTCAGCGGATCGCAGGACAACTACAACTACGCGCTCAATATCGCTCACTTCCAGGCCACCAACGTCCCCGTAACGCCGTTGCAGTTGCTTCCACCCGGTCAACAGGCGATCGGGAACAACTACGACAACATGACCTATTCGTTTAAGGGCGGCATCGATGTCAGCGATTCCTGGACGTTGAACACCGTACTACGCTACACCGAAGCAACCCTGCTCTCGACGGGCGACAGCACGGGCACCTGCTGCGACACACAACAGACCAGGGATACCCATCACGAATTCTTCGGACGCGAGGAAGCGGTCTGGTCGCTGCTCGACGGCCGTATCAAGAACTATTTCGGCGCGAACATATCCAATTACTGGGAATCGACACAAGGTCCATTCGATCCGGTTTCGAACATCACAACCGGCGACCGGATTAAATTCGATTGGCGTAGCGTCACCGAGGTCGCGACCGGGCAAAATCTGGTGGTCGGACTGGAGCGCGAAGACTCCCGGCTGGACGTGACGGGATTCTCGGCACAGACCGGCAATCAGGCGGGATATGTCGAGTGGCAGTCGAATTTCGCCAAGCGTTTCTTCCTGACCGCCAATATTCGCGAGGACGACAACGACAGTTTCGGCGATCACATGACCTATCGGATTGCGCCTGCGGTGATCGTTCCCTTCACCGAGACCACGATCAAGGCAAGCTACGGGACCGGCTTCAAGGCGCCGACCCTCAACCAGCTATTCCAGAGCTTTCCCGAATTTAATTTCTTCGCCAATCCAAACCTGAAGCCCGAGCAAAGCCGGGGTGCCGACGTCGGCTTCGAACAACCCCTCTTCAACGACCGTATCCGGTTCGGGTCGACTTACTTCAAAAACAACATCACGGACCTGATCAATTCCAGTGCCGACGGCACCACGCTTATCAACGTCGACCAGGCGATCACCGAAGGCACCGAAAGCTTCATCACCGCCAGCATTATCGACCGCGTCAAGGTGCGGACGGATTACACGGTGACCCGCGCTGTCGATGCCAGCACCGGGCTGCAGCTGGTACGCCGGCCGAAGGAAAAATTCAGCGTCACAACGATCTGGAATCCGATCGATCCTCTCACTCTGTCGGCAACTGTGCTTCGCGTCAGCGACTGGACCGATAACGATCGCGACTTTACAACCACCCTCGTGGCCCCGGGATACACCACCGTGAATCTTCGAGCCGATTACGCGATCAACGATCAGCTCAAGGTGTTCGGCCGGATCGATAACCTGACCAATGTTCACTACCAGGTCCCGACCGGATTCCTTGCGCCTGGGCTCGGCGTGTTCGGCGGCATCCGCTTCGCCAGCTACGCGGTCAAGTAAGTGCGGCAATAACGTGTTCAACGTGCTATGCTATGATTACGCGATCGCGAACGCGTTCACGCCGGGGGCATGCAGCGCCTACCCGCTACCTGGCCGCATTTTCATGCCAAGGCCGGCGCGACGTTCTGATCGGATGAAGCGAACCAACCGACGAGCACGACATGGGCGGAGTCGGCAAGCAAGAGCAACCTCCGGGCAAGGTCGGCGGCAAGCCACCCAAGCCACAGCCTCCGCCCCTGGAGGACGATGACGTCGAAGACGGCGATATCGCGACGCCCAAGCAGGACCGCTATGGCGAAGACGATCAACCGCTTTGAAATATGAGAAACCGTTTTACGAGAAGCCGCGGGGCAGCCGCCCTCTAAGGGCTGCCATGCAGCCATATTCATGGACAAGTAACCGGAAGGGCCGATATTTTCGGGCGCAAAAGCGAGGAAATGCCCGAAATGGCCGACATTCTGGCCGCACCGCAACAAACTGGATCACCGCAAACCGCGAAGGACGAACAGTTCCGCACATTGGGCGCGATATCGGTCGCCCATTGGGTGAGCCATTTTCATATCTTCGTGCTGCCGATGCTGTTTCCCTTTCTGAAACAGCAGCTCAATGTCGGCTATGTCGAACTCGGTTTCGCGCTGACCGTTTTTGCCGTGACTTCCGGCCTAACCCAGGCCCCGATCGGCTATGTTGCGGATCATCTCGGTGCGCGAAAGATTCTACTGATGGGCCTTTGCCTCGGCGGCGCCGCGTTGATCGTGCTTGGCGTGCATCTGAGCTACCCCTCGCTGCTCGTCAGCGCCGCGCTCTTGGGATTGGCCAATAGCGTCTATCACCCGGCCAATTACGCGATCCTCTCGGCGCACATGAACGAGGCGCGCATGGGGCGTGCATTTTCAATTCACACCTTTGCCGGATTTCTCGGCGGCGCCGTGGCGCCTGCGATCGTGGCGGGCTTGGTGGCCACCGTCGGCGGCCACGGCGCGCTGATCGCGGCGGGCGCGACCGGCCCGCTGGTAGCACTTTTTCTTCTCGGCGTCGGGATTCCCGACGCCAGCGCCGCTGACCACAAGACGAGCGACGCCGACACTCCCAAGCAAAACGTCATCACGCCGGTGCTCGCCGTATTGACGATTTTCTTCCTGCTGCTCAGCCTGTCCAACGCCGGAATCAGCAATTTCGGGGTCGTGGCGCTGATGAGTGGATATGGCGCGACCTTCTCCGCTGCCAATCTTGCGCTCACCGCCTATCTCGGCGCGAGCGCAATAGGCGTTCTGGCGGGCGGATTTCTCGCCGACCTGACCGAGCGGCACAGTCAGGTCGCAGCTGCCTGCTTTGCGGTGAATGCCGTGATCCTGTTGATCGTGGCAGCCGTCACTCTGCCGACGTTGCTGCTGACGGCGGCGTTGGCGGTGGCCGGATTCCTCGGCGGTGTGATCGCTCCCTCGCGCGACATGATGGTCCGCAATGCTGCACCTCCGGGCGCCGCGGGCCGGGCTTTCGGTATCGTCTCCACCGGCTTCAATATCGGCGGCGTCATCAGCCCGTTGCTGTTTGGCTGGATCATGGACAAGAACCTGCCGCATTGGGTGTTTGGCGTCTCCGTCGTGTTCATGGTGCTCACCATCCTGCTGGCGCTGGCGACCGAGCGAAATCCGAAAAGCAGCCAGTCCGCCCAAACAGCCGGCTCCGTGTCTTAAGCGCGGCCTTGCGCCAGAGGCCCTATCGAAATCTCACAATCGCGTCGCCGTCACATCCGCCATCGTGATCTCCGGCCGTGGTATTGCTATGCTGAATGGCCATTGAAGGGGTATTGAAGGTGAATCGCTTCGCATGACGGCTGACAAAGAGATCGTGCTGAGCGTTCGCAATCTGACCAAGGCCTATTCGGCCGCCGGCGAGCGGGTGACGGTCCTTCGCGGGGTCAACCTGGAGATTGCAGCCGGCGAACGGGTCGCACTGACCGGAGAATCGGGCAGCGGCAAAAGTACGCTGTTACATCTGATCGCAGGACTCGACCGCGCCGATGGCGGCGAGATCGATGTTGCCGGAGCACCGGTCGTGCAGCTCAACGAAGCAGGCCTCGCGGCGTTGCGGCGCGACCGCCTGGGTCTCGTATTCCAGCAATTCAACCTGATTCCGAGCCTGAGCGTCCGAGACAATCTGGCTTTCCAGTCCCGCATTGCCGGACGCCATGACGTAGCCTGGCAAACCGAGCTTGCGGAGCGGCTGGGATTGTCCGACCTCCTCGACCGCTATCCCGAACAACTGTCCGGCGGCCAGCAGCAGCGGGTCGCGATCGGGCGGGCGCTGGCGGTCAAGCCTTTGCTCCTGCTTGCCGACGAGCCCACCGGCAATCTTGACGAGGCCACCGCCGACGACGTGCTGGCGCTGACCCGCGACCTTGTCGCACAAACCGGCTGCAGCTTTCTGATGGTGACCCATTCGATCCGGCTGGCCGCGACGCTGGATCGCCATGTCCATCTTAGCGCGGGATTGATCGCGTGACGCGGCCCGTCTGGACTCTCGCCGTACTGCTCAGCCACTGGCGGCGGCATCCGATGCAGTTCGCAACCCTGCTGATCGGTCTCGCCTCGGCGATCGCGCTATGGAGCGGGGTGCAGGCGTTGAACCAGCAGGCGCGGACCAGCTACGATCGTGCGGCCGCCGCGTTCGGCGGGGTCCGCACCGCGGCGCTGGTGCCCCGCAACGGCGCTCCCTTCTCGCAACAACTTTTTGTCGAGCTCCGCCGCGCCGGCTGGCCGGTATCGCCGGTCTTCGAAGGCCGCATCCAGGTCGGCGGCAGGACGTTCCGCCTGCTGGGCATCGAGCCCGTGACCCTTCCCGCAGATGTCGGCGATACGCCAGCCATCGGCGGCGACTTGCAGGCTTTCGTCATGCCGCCGGGAGAGACACGGCTGGCGCCCGAGACCCTGGCCGAGCTCGGTTTGAGCGAAGGCGCCTCGCCGCAAACGAGTAACGACATTGCCTTGCCGCCGCTTCGCGTGGCAGCACAACTCGCGCCGGGGGTGATGGTGGTCGATATCGGCATCGCTCAGCGGTTACTGAAAATGCCCGATCAAGTCTCGCGCCTACTTGTCGGCAAGGCCAAGGGCCCGCGAGCGACATTGGAATCGATTGCGGGCGATCGGCTGCGCCTGATGGAGCCCGATGCGGAGACCGATCTGGAGCGCCTCACTGACAGTTTCCACCTGAACCTCACGGCGTTCGGCCTGCTTTCGTTTTTCGTCGGGCTGTTCATCGTCAACTCGGCGATTGGGCTCGCATTCGAGCAACGGCTGCCGATGCTGCGGACCTTGCGCGCCTGCGGTGTCTCCGCGCGGCAGCTCAACACGGTGTTGGTGATCGAGCTGATTTTTTTCGCCCTCGTCGCCGGATTGTTGGGAATGGTCGGCGGCTATCTGATTGCGGCCGCCCTGCTGCCTGACGTCGCCGCATCGCTGCGCGGACTTTATGGCGCGCAAATTCCGGGGCATCTCTCGCTTCGGCCGCAATGGTGGATCGCCGGCCTCCTCATCAGCGTTATCGGCGCGCTCCTGGCCGCGACCCAAAGCCTGTGGAAAGCGAGCCGCCTATCTGTGCTCGCGGCCGCCCAGCCTCAGGCCTGGCATCAGGCGCAGCGGCGATGGGTGATGTTTCAAGCGACCGCCGCGCTTGTCGTGTTTGCCGTAGCGCTCGGATTCTTCTGGTTCGGCGATTCGCTTCTGGCAGGTTTTGCGGTGCTGGCGGCGATCATGCTTGGCGCGGCGCTTGCGTTACCCTTGGTGTTGGAACTGGCGCTGACGGGTGGCCAACGGCAAGCGCGTGGCGCGCTCGCGGCGTGGTTCTGGGCCGACAGCCGTCAGCAGCTTTCGGGATTATCGCTGGCGCTGATGGCGCTGTTGCTGGCGCTATCGGTCAATGTCGGCGTCGGCACCATGGTTGAAACTTTCAGCCGCACTTTCATCGGCTGGCTCGATGGGCGGCTCGCCGCCGATCTCTACCTCAATGCATCAGATGATGCGCAGGCGAGAGCCATCACCGCGTGGCTGCGCGAGCGGCGCGACGTCACCGCGATCCTCCCCGGTGGCCGGGCTGACACGCAATTCGCCGGCGCACCGCTGGAAGTTTTCGGCCTTCCCGATCATGCGACCTATCGCGATCGCTGGCCTCTGCTGCAATCTTCCCAAAATGCTTGGGCGCGGCTTGTGCCCGGCGACGCGGCCTTCATCAGCGAACAACTCGCCGAGCGCATGAAGCTTGCCATCGGCGACACGATCGAGGTGCCGACGCCGACCGGTAGCTGGAAGATCCGGGTGATCGGCATCTATGCCGATTACGGTAATCCCAAAGCACAGATCGCCGTCAACTTTGCCGCGCTGACCCGTCACTTTCCGAATATCCCGCTGACGCGGATCGGCTTGCGTGTCGAACCAAAAGCCATGCCAGCGTTGATGTCGGCGTTGCGGGAGAAATTCGGACTGGATGAGCGAAACCTGATCGACCAAGCGACGCTGAAGGCGGAATCCAAACGCATCTTCAACCGGACATTCGCGGTGACCGCTGCGTTGAATGCCTTTACGCTTGGTGTCGCCGGCATCGCGCTTTTGACCAGCCTGCTCACGCTCGGCAATTCCCGCCTGCCGCAACTCGCGCCGCTGTGGGCCATCGGGATTACGCGACGTCAGTTGGCGATGATCGAGCTCCTCAAAACGATGTCGGTGGCCGTGATCACGGCTTTGCTGGCGCTGCCGCTGGGCCTGCTGGTCGCATGGTGCCTGATCGCGGTGGTGAACGTGAAGGCGTTCGGCTGGCGTCTGCCGTTTCACGTGTTTCCGCTGCAACTAGCCGAGCTTCTCGCGGTGGCGATCGCAGCTTCGCTGGCGGCCGCGGCGATTCCGGTTTTCAAACTGATGCGGTTGCAGCCGGCCGCACTGATCAAGGTCTTCGCCGATGAGCGGTGACTTCAGATTGTCACGTCGGGCGTTTGCCGGCGGCACGCTGCTGCTGGCGTTGGCAAAAGAGGCTGCGCGGGCGCAGGGCTTTGCCGGGCTAGGCATGAACGGCCAGGGCTTTTCGCCTGTGGTCCCGGATCAAAAGCTCGTCTTCCCCGCCGATCATGGGCCGCATCCGGAGTTTCGCATCGAGTGGTGGTACGTGACGGCCAATCTCACGGATGCAGCGGGATCAAACTACGGCGCGCAGTGGACGCTGTTCCGCCAGGCGATGTCGTCCGGCGCACAACAACAAGGCTGGGCCAACCAACAAATCTGGATGGGGCACGCGGCGGTTACGCGCGCCGATACCCACCGCTTCAGCGAGACCTTCGCGCGCGGCGGCGTCGGACAGGCCGACGTTGAAGCCACGCCTTTTCATGCCTGGATCGACGCCTGGCAAATGCGTGGAGGCGCGGAGATGAACAACGACACTCTTTCGCCGCTCGAACTGAACGCGGCCGGAGCCGATTTCTCCTACACCCTACGCCTCGAGGCAAATCATCCCTTGGTCTTGCAGGGCGAGGACGGCTACAGCGTCAAATCGGAACAGGGACAGGCGTCCTATTACTACAGCCAGCCTTATTTCAAGGCGGCAGGCCACATCACCATCGACGACAGACCGATCGAAGTCACTGGACAGGCCTGGATGGACCGCGAATGGAGCAGCCAGCCGCTGGCCTCCGATCAGACTGGATGGGATTGGTTGTCACTGCATTTCAACAGCGGCGAGAAGCTCATGCTGTTTCGGCTGCGCAAGACCGACGGCCAGCCCTTCCTTTCCGGCAAGTGGTTCTCGCCGGATGGAAATGGCCGGCCAATCGCTTCTTCCGAAATCGTCATGACGCCAAAAGCTTCGACCGACATTGCCGGACGCAGTGTCCCGACCAGCTGGGACATTGCAATCCCGCAGCTAACGCTGGCGATTTCATGCACGCCGGTGAATACAAAATGCTGGATGGGAACGCGCTTTCCCTATTGGGAAGGGCCGATCCGCTTTTCCGGCAGTCACAACGGAGTTGGTTATCTGGAGATGACGGGCTACTGAAGGCGGCCTTTCAGAAGCCCAAGAAAACCTCGAGCAAACCTCAAGGAAACAGTGCGCCATGTTTCATCTTACGGCCCTCGTCACCTGCCTCACGATCCTGATGTATTTCCTCTTCAGCTTCCAGGTCGGCAAGGCTCGCGCGACGTATGGCGTGAAGGCGCCGGCCATATCCGGCAATCCGGACTTCGAGCGCGTCTTTCGCGTGCACATGAATACGCTGGAATGGATGCCGATCTTCCTGCCCGCACTCTGGCTGTTTGCGATTTATGTCAGCGATGCGATTGCGGCCGCGCTCGGCGTCATCTGGATCGCCGGACGCATCGTCTTCATGATCGGCTACAGGAAGGCCGCCAGTAAACGCGGTCCGGGTTTTGCGATCCAGGGAGGTGCCGCTATCATTCTCTGGCTGGGCGCAACTGTAGCCATCCTGTGGCGCCTGATTCATCCGTGAACCGAAACCGCCGCATCCGACACCTGCAACTTTCAATAAATCGAAAAAATCCTGCCAAAACGGGGGCTTGCACCGTTATTTGACTTCAGCCATGTGCCAAGTTTAAGTAGCTTTTATAGCAGCAGGCCGCCCCGCCTCATTTTTTCGACATCAGCCCTGAATGTTTCCGCGCGAAGGTAGCGAGCCCACTCCATGAGTGCCTTTTTCAAGCACCAACTTGCGGATTACGTCGAATATCACCGTGATCCCTGGAATTGCGCGATGCATGTTTTTGGCATCATCGCGTTGTTCTTCGCCGCCATTCTTCCTCTCAGCCTGTGGCCGATTGGCGCACTCGGCGTGCATACAACGCTCGCGCCGCTGATGGTCCTGCCGGTGCTGGCTTACTGGCTGGTGCTCGATGCCGCGATCGGCACCGCCATTCTCGGTGCCGCCGTCGTGCTGCTTTCAGTGGCCGCATTCGTCGTGAGCCATGCGAGCCTCACGACTATATGGTCGGTAACAACAATGTTGATCGTCATCGGCATTGGCTTCCAGGTGGTCGGGCATCGCGTTTTCGAGCAACGCCAGCCGGCCCTGGTCGACAATCCGTCGCATCTCCTGCTGGGCCCGATGTTTGTGATGGCAAAACTGTTCATCGCGCTTGGATTCCGGCGCGATCTGGCGGCCATTATCCAGACCGTTCCGCCGCAAGCACAACGCGACCCCTCACCTCTTGCCAACAAACATCAGGTCGAACCGCTGCCACGTTCATGACCAGCGTACTTGTCACGGGCGGCGCCGGTTTCATTGGGCAGCATCTTGTGTCGGCGCTGGTGGGGCGTGACCGAAAGGTCCGGGTGCTCGATCGCCGGCCGCCGCTCTGCGCGATCCCCGGCGTCGAATATGTCGCGGGTTCGGTACTGGATTCGGCGCTGGTCGATGACACGCTGCGGGATGTCGAGGAGGTCTATCATCTTGCCGGCCTCCCGGGTATGTGGCTACCCCAGAAGAGCGATTTCCATGCCGTGAATTTTCAGGGCACGGAGGTCGTGATTGCAGCGGCCCGCAAACGCGGCACCACGCGCTTTCTCCATTGCTCGACCGAGTCCATCCTGTTTCGGCCGCCTTCATTGAAGGATACCTCCGACGAGCGCAGCCTGTTGCCGCCGCAGCAAATGCCGGGCGTTTACACGCGTTCGAAAATGCTGGCGGAGCAGTCCGCTGCACAGGCCGCAGCGGCAGGCTTTCCGCTGGTCATCGGTACGCC
>DATHPL010000197.1:0-33077 GCA_035483915.1 Bradyrhizobium sp. | reverse complement strand
ATCCTTGCTCACATTGGTCACCCACTTGTCCGGCAGAGGAAACGAGCGGGCGCCGTCATTGATCGAGGTGCATTCGATGGTGCCGACCTTATAGCGATAGAAGCCCGGAGCTTGCGCGGCAGCGGCCGGAGCGGCGGCACTGGCTTGCTGCGAGGTTAGCGGTGAAAGAGCGGACGCGGCGCCGATAGCGGCAGCGGCTGTCAACAGGTCACGACGGTTCAGATCATTCATGAAGGTTCTCCCCCTTAAGATTCAGCTTCGTGATTTTACGCAAATGATTGCGGCGCGCATGTTCACTTCCCGCACCGCAAAGGCAAGTCACTTCGTTTGGCGCGTACCTAACGTTGGGTAAACACTCGCACCGGCCGCCTATTCCAGCCGGCACTCACCATCACGCCTTGCTCGGATTGATCAGATACTTTTCGCCGGTGGCGCGCTTGGCATAGACCGCCAGATGCGAGAGCTGGAGCGCCTCGGCCAGGGAAACAACCTGCGTGTAATGGCTTGCAAAGGTGGTCTTGAGCTCGCTTGCCACGCGTTCGCGAAGCCGCTGGCGATCGGCCGCGCTGATCTTCATCAGGAACGGAGTCAACAGCCAGCCGCCGATCCCCCACGCCATGCCAAACGCCCGGTTCAATTCGGTCGGGCCGGGATCCAGCATGCCGTAGAGATAGACCTGCTTGTGCACGCTGGAGCCATAGCGGCTATAGACCTTGGCTTCACGGTTGATCGCCGCTTCCATGCAGCTGAGGATTTGCCCGGGAAGCTTGCCGCCGCCGATGGCATCGAAAGCAATGGTCGCACCGGTCTCGGCCAGCGCGTTCGTCAGGTCGCTCATGAAGGTGGGTGAAGAGGAATCCACCACATATTTCGCGCCGATCTTGTGCAGTATCTCCGCCTGCTCCGCCTTGCGCACGATATTGACCAGGCCAATGCCGTCCTTGATGCAGATCTTGTTCAGCATCTGGCCGAGATTGGAGGCGGCTGCCGTGTGCACCAGTGCCTTGTGGCCCTCGCGCCGCATGGTCTCGGTCATGCCGAGCGCGGTGAACGGATTGACGAACCAGGACGCGCCTTCAGCCGCCGTCGTTCCTGACGGCAATGCCATGCAGTCGGACGCCTTGACGGTGCGATACTGGGAATACATGGCGCCACCGATCACCGAGACGGTTTTTCCCATCAGCGCCTTGGCGGCTTCCGACGATCCGGTCCGGATGACGACGCCCGCGCCCTCGTTGCCGACCGGCATCGACTCATCCAACCGTCCCGCCATCGCCCGCATCGCGGCATCAGGCACACGCGCCGTGACGACGGGTGCATCTTTGCTGCCTGCCGCCTTCGCGGTCGTCATGTCGGCAGCGCCGACCAAAAGGCCGAGATCGGAAGGATTGATGGGCGAGGCCTCGACCCGAACCACGACCTCGTCGGCCGAAGGCTCCGGCGTCGGTACTTGAAGCAGCGATATCTCGAGTTCGCCGTTCTTCTTGATCAGCGAACGAAGCTGCAAGCCGGTTTTGCCGTCGGCGCTCATCACGTCCTCCCGTTTTGGCTTTTATGGCCGGGATGATCGCGCGTTGGCGCAGAAACGCAAGCCCCTTGGGTTGGGCGGCCTTCAATCCCCGGCGGGTGATCTCAGGCGAGCGCCTTGAGAGCCGCCCGCCCTGCATATATCGCCTGATCGCCCAGTTGCTGTTCGATCCGCAGCAATTGATTGTATTTGGCGGTACGGTCCGAACGCGCCAGCGAGCCGGTCTTGATCTGCCCGCAATTGGTCGCCACGGCGAGGTCGGCAATCGTGGAATCTTCCGTTTCGCCGGAGCGATGCGACATGACAGCGGTATAGCCGGCCTTGTAGGCCATCTCGACGGCGGACAGCGTCTCCGTCAGCGTGCCGATCTGATTGACCTTGATCAGGATCGAATTGGCCCGGCCGTTTTTGATGCCATCGGCGAGCCGAGTCACGTTGGTGACAAAGAGGTCGTCGCCAACCAGTTGGCATTTGCCGCCAATCAAATCGGTCAATTCCTTCCAGCCCTCCATGTCGTCTTCCGACATGCCATCCTCGATCGAGACGATCGGATAGCGCGCAGCGAGATCGGCCAGGTACTTCGCCTGTTCCGAGCGCGAGCGGGTCTTCTTCTCGCCGCCGTAGACATAGGCGCCGTCCTTGAAGAATTCGGTCGCCGCGCAATCGAGCGCCAGCATGACGTCGCCACCGGCCTTGTAACCGGCTTTGCCGATCGCGCCCATGACAAATTCCAGTGCCGCATCCGCCGACGGCAGGTTCGGCGCGAACCCGCCTTCATCACCGACATTGGTGTTGTGGCCGGCTTTTTTCAGCTCCGATCGCAGCGTGTGGAAAATCTCCGAGCCACAACGCAGGGCCTCGGCGAAAGTCGCAGCCCCAACCGGCATGATCATGAATTCCTGAAAATCGATCGGGTTGTCGGCGTGGACGCCGCCGTTGATGATGTTCATCATCGGCACGGGCAAGGTCCGCGCTGAGGTGCCGCCCACGTACCGATACAGCGGCATGTCGAAGGATTCCGCCGCCGCCTTGGCGCAGGCGAGCGAAACGCCCAGAATGGCGTTGGCGCCGAGCCGGCTCTTGTTCGCCGTGCCGTCGAGGTCGATCATGATCTGGTCGATCTGGATTTGCTGTTCGACCGAGACATCGCTGAGCGCATCAAAGATTTCGCCGTTGACGGCATCAACCGCCTTTTGCACACCCTTGCCGAGATAGCGCGCCTTGTCGCCGTCGCGCAGCTCAACCGCTTCATGCGCGCCAGTCGAAGCGCCGGACGGCACCGCCGCACGGCCAACGGAACCGTCTTCCAGCACGACATCGACTTCGACCGTGGGATTGCCGCGGCTGTCGAGAATTTCGCGGCCGATGATATCGACGATAGCAGTCATGAGGGCCTCTTGAGACAGGTGTGATCCGAGGGGACTGGGTGCTTCTACAGCAAGCCAGTTGAGCGGAAAAGGTTGCGTTGCCGGTGACGTGGAGGAACGAATTGGCTAAGAACGCGCCAACGGAGACCCATTATGTCCAGAAAGCCTGTGAAGGCGTCGAAATCTGCGTCGTTATCGTCCGGTTTGCAGCTCGGGCGCGCCGTCGAATGGCCGACGACGCCGGATGCCGCCAAGCTCGACCGCGTGCCTAATCCGCAAAGGGATACGGACTATGTGGTGCGCTTTACGGCGCCCGAATTCACGTCGCTGTGTCCGGTCACCGGCCAACCGGATTTCGCGCATCTGGTGATCGATTATGTCCCAGGCCCTTGGCTGTTGGAATCGAAGTCGCTCAAGCTCTATGTCGCGAGCTTCCGCAATCACGGCGCCTTCCACGAGGACTGCACGGTGGCCATCGGCAAACGGATCGCGGCCGAGATCAAGCCGAAATTCTTACGGATCGGCGGTTATTGGTACCCGCGCGGCGGCATTCCGATCGATGTGTTCTGGCAGACCGGAAAGCTGCCGAAGGGGATGTGGATTCCCGACCAGGGGGTTGCGCCCTATCGCGGCCGGGGATGAGGAATCGATAGATAAAATCGATTGTTTTGACGATTATAATCTGTTGGATTGAATAATTGAAACCGTCGATATTCGTTGGGCAACGCAAGGAGCCCAGCACATGACCCACCCTGCCTCTTCGGTCGCATCCAATGCCGATCTCGTTACGCCGCATATCAGGAGCGCCCTGGCGGTCCTTCCAGGCCTGGTGATGGCCTCCGCCGTTGCAGGGTCAGCCTATTGGCTGCGCGAGCTGCCGGGAGTGACAGCCTTCAGCCCGCTGATCCTGGCGATCCTGGTCGGCACAGCCTTTCACAATTTTGTCGGTACGCCCGCGATCGCCAGACCGGGCGTCGCCTTCAGCATGCGGCGGCTGCTTCGTTTCGGCATCATCCTGCTCGGATTTCAACTGACCGTCAGCCAGATCATCGAAGTCGGATACCACGGCTTTCTCATCATTGCCGCGACGCTTGCCGCCACGTTTGTTTTCACCGTCCAGATGGGAAAATGGCTCGGCGTCGAGCGCAAGCTGGCGCAGTTGATCGCCGCCGGCACCTCGATTTGCGGCGCCTCCGCCGTGATCGCCACGAACACCGTGACCAATGGCGACGATGAGGATGTCGCCTATGCGGTCGCCTGCGTGACGATCTTCGGATCGGTGGCGATGTTCACCTACCCGCTTTTGCCCACCCTGCTGCATCTCGATCCGCATGCTTTCGGGCTTTGGAGTGGCGCATCCATCCATGAGATTGCGCAGGTGGTCGCCGCCACCTTCCAGGATGGGAAGAGGGCCGGAGAGTTCGGCACGATCGCGAAGCTGTCGCGCGTGATGCTGCTGGCGCCTGTCGTCATCGTGTTGGGCTGGCTAGCTTCGCGCAAGGGGGCATCGGATGACGGCGCGTCAACCGCTTCGTCGCGGCCGCCAATGCCCTGGTTCGTGCTTGGCTTCAGCACCGTGGTAGGGTTCAACAGCCTGATCCCCCTCGCCGCGCCAGACAAGGCCCACATCGCGGCGCTGACGACATTCCTGCTTTCCGTTGCACTGGCGGCAATGGGACTGGAGACTGATATCCGCAAGCTCACCGCCAGAGGCATCCGGCCGGCGTTGTTGGGCGCGCTTGCCTTCCTCTTCATCGCGGGTTTCAGTCTCGCGCTGATCAAGCTCTTTGGGTAACCACGAATGACACTCGAGCAGCTTCGTATCTTTGTCGCCGTGGCTGAAAAGCAGCACGTGACGCGGGCTGCGAACGAACTAAACCTCACCCAGTCGGCAACGAGCGCGGCGATCGCGGCGCTCGAGGCGCGTTACGGCATCAAGCTGTTCGACCGCATCGGCCGCGGCATCACGCTCACCCAGACCGGCAAGGATTTCCTGATCGAAGCCCGCGCGGTGCTCGCCCGCGCCGCCGACGCGACGCAGGTTCTCAATGACCTTGCCGGCCTGAAGCGTGGCTCGCTTTCCATTGCCGCAAGCCAGACGGTCGGAAATTATTGGCTGCCCCCGCGAATCCAGACGTTTCACGCCGCCTATCCCGGAATCGAATTGCGGCTTGCCATTTCCAACACCGAGCAGGTGGCGCGGACGGTGCTCCAGGGCAGCGCCGATCTTGGCATCGTCGAAGGCGAAGTCGATGAAAGCCTTCTGGCCGCCAAAAAGATCGACGGCGATTCCCTGATCCTGGCCGTCGGCGCCAGGCATCCATGGGCCAACCGGACCAAGATCTCTGCAAAGGACTTGCCGACGACCTCGTGGATATTGCGGGAACGAGGTTCCGGCACCCGGTCGATGTTCGAAGCGGCGCTTCACCAGAACGGACTCAAGCTGTCCGATCTTCACATCGCACTGGAGCTTCCATCCAATGAAGCCGTTCGCTCGGCCGTAGAAGCTGGAGACGGCGCTACCGCCGTCTCCGATCTGGTGGCGGCGCCATCCATCGCCGCCAAAACCTTGCACCGGGTCAAGTTCGATTTGCCGCGCCGATCGTTCTACATTCTGCGCCACAAGGAACGGCATGTCAGCCGCGCCGAAGACGCCCTGCTCAAAGCGCTCCGCTAATCGCTAAACGGTCAAACCCACATCCGCCGGCGGCCGCTGACGTAAGAGCCGGGCACAAGCGAAACCGAGCGTGGTAATGATTACGGCAGCGGTCAGCAAAGTCGTCGTCTTTCCTGCGTGTTGAATGCCGAAGCCGTAGGCGACCGGGCCCACGGTCTGGCCCATAAAGAAGAAGAACGAGTGCAGCGCCAGCGCCGTGGCGCGCGCTTCCACCGACAGCTCGCTGGCAAAGACCTGCAAGCAGCCGTGGATCATGTAGAAGCCCCACCCCATCAGCAGCAGGCACGTCACTTGAATCTTCCACCCCGGCCCAAAGGCAATGGCCGCGAGTTGCAGGCCGACCAGCGCCGCGCCAGTGATCATCATGCCGCTGACGCCAAGCCGGGGCAGAAAGCGCGAGACGGTCATGGTGTAGAACAAGCCGCCGACCGCAAAACCGGCGATCACGATGCCTGCGATCGACAGGCTCTTTTCGCCAAGATCAAAGAGGAACGAAGCGAGATAGGGAAACAGGCCGAGCACGCAGCAGCCTTCGATGAACACCGCCGCGTAGCAGAGCGCATTTGGATTGGCGAAAATGGTGCGATAGCCATGGCGAAGCTTCTTCAGGTTGGTTTTCGGCGGATGGGTGATCGCCTTACCCCGAAAGCCGGCAGCGACCGCGACCGACGCTGCGACCACCAGCAGACCGAGAATTGCCAGCACGCCGCGCCAGCCGAGAAAGTCGCCGATCACGCCCGAGAATGACGCGCCCAGCAAGTTGCCGGTCATTGAGCCCGCCAGCGTGCGCCCGATCGCGACCTGGCGCTTTTCGGGTCCGACGAGATCGCTGGTGAGGCTGAGCGCGACCGGAAACACGCCGCCGGAGCCGATGCCGGCCAGAATTCGCGTCGCGAACAGCAGCGGAAAGGACCCGGCCACAGCGCCAAGCATGTTGGCGAATCCCAGGATCACGAGGCATGCGATCATCAGGCGGACCTTGCCGAACATGTCGGCGGCCGCACCCAGCACCGGCTGAACCACGGCAAAGGTGAACGCGAACACCGCGGCAAAACTTGCGGCGGTGGTTATGCTGATGCTGAACTCATCCGCGACGTGCGGCAGGACCGGGTCCAGTGCACGGGCCGAGAGGCTCGCCGCAAACGTCGCGATCGCGATGATGTTGATCGCCGGCGGCATGCGATCATGCGGCCGCGTTGCGGTCTGCGGCATCAGCGCGTCACGTTCTTCTCGGAATTCCCGTTGAGATTTTTCGCAACCGCGTCGAAAGCCATCAGGGTCCGCAGCAGGCCTTCGAAATCGCGCAGCGGCACCATGTTGGGTCCATCTGAAGGCGCATTGTCCGGATCGGGATGGGTTTCGATAAAGACGCCGGCGACGCCGACCGCAACCGCCGCCCGGGCCAGAACGGGCACGAATTCACGCTCGCCGCCCGACGACGTCCCCTTGCCGCCCGGCTGCTGAACCGAATGGGTCGCATCAAAGATGACCGGCGCGCCGGTCGTGCGCGCGAGAATCGGCAGCGCCCGCATGTCGGACACCAGCGTGTTGTAGCCGAACGAGGCGCCACGCTCGGTGACAAGAACTTTCGGATTCCCCGCACCGGTGATCTTGGCCACGACATTGGCCATGTCCCACGGCGCCAGAAACTGTCCCTTCTTGACGTTGACGACCTTGCCGGTTGCGGCGGCGGCGAGCAGCAGATCCGTCTGCCGGCACAGGAACGCCGGAATTTGCAAGACATCGACCGCTTGGGCTGCTTCCGCGCATTGCGCGGCCTCATGTATGTCGGTCAGAACCGGCAATCCCAGCGATGAGCGTATTTCAGCGAAGACCGGCAAGGCCTGCGCCAGGCCCATTCCCCGCGCCGCGGACGCGCTGGTACGGTTGGCCTTGTCGAAGGAGGTCTTGTAGACGAGACCGATCTTCAGGCGCGTGGCGATCTCCTTCAGCGCAGACGCCACCTCAAGTCCATGTGAGCGGCTCTCGAGCTGGCACGGACCGGCAATGATCGAAATCGGCAAGTTGTTACCGAATTTGACCGGGCCAATATCGACGATCTCTGCGGCGGAAACGGCTTTGCTCAACTGACGGATCCTGGTTGGGCGCGACCATGCAGGGCGCGGGCTCCCCGATCAACCCACTTTAATTAGTGGCCTCGAATATCAGGGTTGCGCCAAAGGCCTCCTGGGGCGGCACCACGACATTACCGTTTCGCTCAGTGGCAACGATACCACCCTGCGCAAGCACCGACAGGAGCTTTGCCTTGTCACTCGCAACAAAACTGATTGCAGCCAGCCGGCCGCCACGCGCCAGATCAGGCTCCTTGATTCCGAAGAGCATGCGATAAGCAGACGGGGTCATGATCTGGATGTCGCCACGCGGCGTCGCCGCCGAAATTCCGATCGAGTTCGACCTCACCTCGCTCACGCCGGTAAACGCACCCAGAAAATGACGGTGTGCTTCCGGCCGTTCCGCGACCATTGTGACGCTGGCGACGCCTGTGACGCCATTGAGGTGATCTTGGAATGCCGGGTTCCAGAAATTCTCCGGATAATGCTGTTGGCAGGTGAAGAAACCGGCATCGCGTGCCCCTTCGTCGGCCGCGAAAGCCAGCGAAAACGCTACTTTCACCGTCGACCTGTCGGGCCGCTTCGCTTCACGTTCGAAATCGAAGACCTCGAAGTCTCCAATGCCGGCGAGACGAAACGCTTCCGCATCGGCGGCTGCACCGCTGCCTTCCAGTACGAGCATCGCAAGTCCCTCGCCGCGCGCGAGAAAGTTGCGCAAAAAGTCGCCAAACGAAAACAATCGCGGCGCATGCGGCACGATCAGTTCAGGCTGACCGATGTTGAGCAACTCAACGAAGAAACCCGGGAGTTGCACAATGTGGTTGTGGGTCCCCCACGGATGCCTGTTCTGCGCGCCGACTGTAAAGCCGGCGCGCCGATAGAAGTCAGCCTCCGCATCGAGGTCACGAACGGCGTGGACGATATGATCGAGACCACGAGACATACCTGGACCTGATACGTCTGGCGAAACTTACTTCACCGACGAGAACGACGTCGGCACCAGCAATTGGTTGACGATGTTGGCGACGATCTGTCCGTCTTCCTCGGTCTTCGCGCGCGCTGAAATCCAGTCAGGATCGCTCTGGAACGCGGTCCACTTCTTCTCACGATCGGCCAAGGATTCCCAGGCGAGCAGATAGGTCAGTTCCTGGTTGGATTCGCCAACCAGCGTGGTGAAGAAACCGGCCTGGCGGATGCCGTGTTTTTCCCACAGTTTTAACGTGATGGTCTCAAATCGCTTCAACAGCGCGGGCAGCCGGCCCGGCAGGCAGCGATAGACGCGGGTTTCGTAGATCATCGAACAATCTCCCTGGCTTTTCTCTGGCGCTTGTCTTCACAAGCGAGCGGGCCTTTTTGGCAACAAATCCCCGTTAGGTCAAAGTCCGATGTCTTCGTCACAAAACAAAAACATTCGCTTGCCAATTCTTTGAGCGGCGACGTCTTGCAGGGCTGGGAATGTTGCACGCCGAATTTCGATCAACTATACAACCTTGAGTGATAGGGGCCTTGCATGTTTCTTGCGAACTTCGTCCGTACAAGCTTGCTACTCGCGGCTATTGTTGGAATTCACGAAACGGCGGCACAACAGGCGGCCGAGAGTCCTCTGAAAGAAGTTCAGCTCGGCGCCAATTCTTTCGCCGTTGAAAGTTCGGTTCCCTCCTGGGTCGATCTGGCGCCGATACCCGAATCTGAGAAGCCTCAGCCCATCGTCATCCGCCTGGCGGATACTCAATTTCTCGTCGATCGGGTGCCCGCGACCTTCGTCAGGCGCGCGACGCTCGTCAACGACGCCGCATCTCTCACGAGCGCCGGACGCATCTCGATTCCGTTCGCCCCCGAATACGAGCGTGTCGAGCTCCATTTTATCCGAATTCACCGCGGCCAGGAGCAACTCGACCGGACCAAGACTTCCAACGTTCGCTTCCTGCAACGCGAGCAGGGTCTCGAGGGCGGCGTATATACCGGCCGCGTGACCGCCTCGATCCTCATCGAGGATTTGCGCGTTGGCGACACTCTTGAGATCGCCTACTCCACGTATGGCCAGAACCCCGTCTTCGACGGCAAATATTTCCGCATAACCGCCTGGGACCAGGGCCTTCCCACGCTGCGCCGACGCGTTGTGCTGAACCACCCGTCGGCCCGGCCGATCGCCTGGCGCATGGTCGGAGACCGGAATACGGCGGCCGTCACCCCGAAAGATTCCATTCAAGGTGACCTGCACAGGCTCGAATTCAACGAGCAACCGCTTCCGCAAATCATCGGCGAAACCCTGACGCCTCCGGACTATTTCGGATTCCGCCTTCTTCAGTTCTCCGAGTTTTCCAATTGGAACGAAGTCGCGATATGGGCGAATTCTTTGTTCGAGGGCAAAGTCGCGCCTGACGCGGAATTGAAAGCCGCCATCGACCGCTTTCGCACGCTGGACTCCGACGAGCGACGGATCGCCGCCGCCCTCGAATTCGTGCAGTCGCAAATTCGCTACTTTTCGGTTTCGCTCGGCGAGAGCTCGCACCGGCCGGCTTCACCCAACGAAGTCCTCCGGCGACGATTTGGCGACTGCAAGGACAAATCGCTGCTGCTGATTACGCTGCTTCGGGAGCTTGGCATCGATAGCAAGCCCGTGTTGCTGCAGATCGGCCGCCACATGGGGCTCGAAAAGACGTTGCCCAGTCCGCAGTTTTTTGACCACGCGATCGTTCAGGCTGCGCTCAACGGCAAGACCTTCTTCCTTGACCCCACCCGGCTTGGTCAGCGTGGCCTCCTCGAGCGCATGGGCCAGCTCCACGAAGGCACCGAGGTGCTGGTCATCTCGCCGCTCACCGAGGAACTCTCGACAATCTCTACTCGTGTCGAGGATGTCGTCAACGACGAGCTAACCGAACGCGGCACGCTTCCCAAGCTCGGTAGAGAGGGCCAGTTCGAAGTCAAGCACGTGTGGAACGGCTTGGGAGCCGAGCGGCTTCGGATGCTCGTTGAGCGGACTTCTCGCGATCAGCTTTTAAGGAGCATCGGTGATGCCATGGAGCACCGATACCCCGGAGCAAAACTGGCCAGCGAACCGACAATCCAGGACGACGCCGTCCAGAACGTGTTCACGATCGCCGCCAATTACACCATACCGAACTTCGCAACTGAAAAAGATGGAAACTGGTTCGTCACGTTCAGACCCGACAACATGCTGAACGTCTTATCGACGTCGGCCTCGGCCACCCGGGCAACACCGCTGGGACTCCCCGTATTTCCTTTTCATGGCAAATACAGTTTCGAAATGACGTTTCCCGAAAACGTCAGCGTGATTACCGACCCGCGCGCACAAACGTTTGCCAACCAGTATTTCAGCGCGACCGTAACCGACTATTTTCGCGGAAACATCGCCAAGAAAGCCATCGATCTGGCGACGCTCCGTCGCGCGGTGGATTCCGAAAATTATCCCCGATATGCCGAGGACCTGCGTTCAGCGAACAAGGCCATCGGCGGCGCCTTCGTCATCAACAAGATCGCTATCAAGTCGGAAGATGCTTCGGCGCAAGTCGACTTCTCCCATCGGCTCCGCGATCTCAGACAAGAACTTGTCAAGAAGACCACGGAAACGATCGGCAATGGGAAGCTAGCTGGCGCCGATCTCGCGGAAACCTACTGCCTTCGTGGCATCGCCAATGCCGATCTCGAGCGCCATGATGAAGCACTGCAAGACGCCAATGCCGGCGTGCGCCTCAACCCGAACTCGCCTGCCCCACTCACCTGCCGGGCCGAGGTCTATTTTCACAGCGGCCAGCTCGAAAACAGCATTGCCGATTATTCGAAAGCGCTCTCGCTTGGCGCCGTCGACACCCCAACATTCCGAGGACGCGGTGTGTCGAAATTCATGCTCGGACGGTTCGAAGAGGCACGCGACGATCTGACAAAGGCCGGCGAACTGGCCGACAAGGAAAACAAAGTTTATTGCGATATCTGGCTTGCAGCCGCCTATGGCCGCCTCGGGAAGCCGCTTCCCGAAGGGATAATCAGCCGCGCCGCCGCGGAAGCCCATGGCGAATGGCCCCGCGCCGCGCTTGCCATGCTCACGGGTGCGATAACGCCCGCCGGTCTTCTCAACACCCTCGCCGAAAAGAACGGCGATGACCATCAAATGGCTCTGTCGGAAGCCTACTTTTATCTCGGCGAACATTATCTCGCTGCCGGCGACAAGGGGCTTGCGCAAACCAGTTTCGAAAAAGCGCGCGACCAGGGCGTGATCATCTACACCGAACACATCGCGGCGGGACTCGAGCTGGCGCGATTGAAGGCAGCTGCGACGTCTGCTTCGGCCATACCGCCCGCAGATAAAAAAACCACCGCGCCTTAGTGATTCACACCAGCCGCGACCGCACCATGGCGGCCTCGATGAACGAGGCAAATAACGGGTGCGGCTCGAACGGACGCGATTTCAGTTCGGGGTGGAATTGCACGCCGATGAACCAGGGATGGCCTTCATATTCGACGATCTCCGGAAGGATGCCGTCGGGTGACAGACCGGAGAAACGCAAGCCCTGCTGCTCCAGCCGGTCCTTGTAGGCCGTGTTCACTTCGTAGCGGTGGCGGTGGCGTTCCGAAATTTCGGTCGCGCCGCCATAGACCGCCGAGACCCGGCTGCCGCGCCGCAAGCTCGCGGGATAGGCGCCAAGCCGCATCGTTCCGCCGAGATTACCGTTCTGCGACCGCCGCTCGAGTTCGTTGCCGCGCAGCCATTCCGTCATCAAGCCCACGACGGGCTCCGGCGTCGCACCGAATTCGGTGGAATTGGCTTCCGCGATGCCGACAAGATTGCGGGCGGCCTCGATCACGGCCATCTGCATGCCGAAACAGATGCCGAAATACGGCACGTTGCGTTCACGCGCGAACTGCGCTGCGCGAATTTTTCCCTCGGCGCCGCGCTGGCCGAAGCCGCCGGGAACCAGGATGCCGTTGACGTGCTCGAGGAACGGCGTGGGGTCTTCATTTTCGAAGACTTCACTCTCGATCCAGTCGAGGTTGACCTTCACCTTGTTGGCGATGCCGCCGTGCGACAGCGCCTCGATCAACGATTTATAGGCATCCTTCATGCCGGTGTATTTGCCGACGACGGCAATGGTCACCTGGCCTTCCGGATTCCTGACCCGCTCGTCGATGGTGTGCCAGCTTTGCAGGCTCGGCGGAATCTTGGCGGTGATGCCGAACGCCGCCAGCACTTCATCATCGAGGCCAGCGGCATGATAGGCCTCCGGCACGGCGTAGATATTGTCGACGTCGCGCGCCTCGATCACGGCGCTTTCGCGCACATTGCAGAACAGGCCGAGCTTGCGGCGTTCTTCCTTCGGAATCGGGCGATCGGTACGGCAGAGCAGAATGTCCGGCTGAATGCCGATCGAGCGCAACTCCTTGACCGAATGCTGGGTCGGTTTGGTCTTCAACTCGCCTGCGCTTGGAATGAACGGCAACAGCGTCAGGTGAATATAGATCGCGTGGTCGCGCGGCAGATCGTTCTTGACCTGCCGGATGGCTTCGAAGAACGGCAAGCCCTCGATGTCTCCGACGGTACCGCCGATCTCGCACAGCACGAAATCGAAATCGTCATTGCTGTCGAGAATGAAATCCTTGATCGCGTTGGTGACATGCGGGATCACCTGGATGGTGGCGCCGAGATAGTCGCCGCGCCGCTCCTTGGTAATGATGTCCTGATAGATGCGCCCGGTGGTGATGCTGTCGGCCTTGGTGGCGGGACGGCCGGTGAAGCGTTCATAGTGACCGAGATCGAGGTCGGTCTCCGCGCCGTCGTCGGTCACGAACACTTCGCCATGCTGATAGGGCGACATCGTTCCGGGATCGAGATTGAGATAGGGATCGAGCTTGCGCAGTCGAACCCTGTAGCCACGCGCCTGCAGCAGCGCGCCGAGAGCCGCCGATGCCAGACCTTTTCCGAGCGAGGAAACCACGCCGCCGGTGATGAAAATGTACCGCGCCATGGGACTTAACCTTTAAGGCCACAAAGGCGATTCGCCAAAACGAATCGGATCATTGCCGCGAAATTTTCCCGGCCTGTGGGTGACGCCAAATTCAAAGAGATATCAGTACGTTGATATAGTTTTCTGACACAGCGTGGTAGGCGGCCACGCTGCATGGCCCGCCTGCTTTATTGCGAACGCCGCCTATTGCGAGCGTGGCGCTTCCGGACCGGATGGCGCGGGCGGGGTTTGCTGCTCGTCGGATTTCTTCAATGAATCCAGAACACCGCCGCCGCTCGATGGCACCGCGGGTGCTCCGCTTGCGGGTTGCGACTGCGAGGTCGGTGCGATGATCGAGCTCGGCTTGCGATCGTAGCTCGCAAGCCACGACAGAAACAGGCTCGTAACGAAGAAGCCGGCAGCCAGGATGGCCGTCGTCCGGCTCAAGAGATTGGCCGTGCCCCGGCTCGACATGAAACCGGCGCCGCCGCCGATGCCCAAGCCGCCACCTTCGGATTTCTGCAACAACACCGTGGCGATCAGCGTCGCGACGATCATCAGGTGAATAACGATAACGACAGTCTGCATTTCGACCTTCCGTCGCAAACCAAAACTGTCCGGCTTGCGGGCTTTGGTTTTGCGGGATTTTGAATTCGGGCCGGGTGTTACACGATTGCACGGGGCGTTGTCACCCCCGGCACGGCTCCCCCATCAGTTAGGGACAATCGGCTGCGATCGCAAGGAAATCGGTGGCCTTGAGGCTCGCCCCGCCGATCAAGGCGCCATTGACGTTGGCGACCCCCATCAGTTCCCGCGCATTCGACGGTTTGACCGAGCCACCGTAGAGGATGCGTATCCTGGCGCCCTCCTGGCTAAACCGCGCGCTGAGCGTTTGGCGGATAAACTGATGAATTTGCTCGACATCCTTGGCCGTGGGCGTCAGCCCGGTGCCGATCGCCCACACCGGCTCGTAGGCCACGACGAGATTATCTGCCCGCGCGCCCTCGGGAAGCGAGCCCTGAAGCTGGCCGCCGCAGATATCGAGCGTCTGGCCCGCATCGCGTTGGCTCTGGGTCTCGCCGATGCAGACGATGGCCGTAAGCCCCGCGCGCCAGGCGGCTTCCGCCTTTTTCCGCACTAGACTGTCGTCCTCGCCGTGATCGGCACGCCGTTCCGAGTGGCCGACAATGACGGCGCTGGCGCCGGCATCGGCTAGCATCTCGGCCGAAATATCGCCCGTATGGGCGCCTGACGGCTTGGGATGACAATCCTGACCGCCGATCGCCAGCCCCTTTGAACCGGCCAATTTCGCCGCGAACGCCGCAATCAGCGTGGCGGGTGGGCAGACCAGCAGATCGGCGTTCGCCGCCACCTTGGAAGCGCCGGCCAGCATGGCCTCGAACTCGGCCATGGAGGACCGCAGGCCATTCATCTTCCAATTGCCAGCGATCAGGGGCCGAATAATGGGGCTCATATCCGAAAAGTTCCTTCAAAACGGGAGACCAAGCATCGCTAGCAGAGCCCGGCAAACTCGGCCAGATCGGCCCAAAAGGGATGTTACGGCGCCGTTAACTCTTTCAATTGGACCCTTGCGCTGGTTGCGGGTAGAAGGCCGCCACTTTATGATGCGTTATCAATCCAGTGACGCCCTTTTGCGGTATTCGCGAACGAATTCCGAGAGGCCGCCGCCGGTTCCCTCCTGCCAACAAGTTGGATCCTATGCTCCGAGGAATGCGCAAAGCCTCATCGAACTGGCTCGGCAAAATTATCATGGCCGTCGTGATGGGCGTCCTGATTATCAGCTTCGGCGTTTGGGGCATCGCCGATATCTTCCGCGGCTTCGGGCAGTCGACGCTCGCCAAGGTTGGACGCACGGAAATATCGACCGAGCAATTCCGCCAGATCTACAATGATCGGCTGCAACAGGTCGGTCGCCAGTTTGGCCGTCCGCTGACTCAGGATCAGGCTCGCGCGCTCGGATTCGACCGGCAGGTGCTTCAGCAGACCGTCGCGGAAGCAGCCCTCGACGAAGAAGCCCGGCGGCTTGGGCTTGGACAGTCGAACGAAGAAACCCTGCAGTCGATCTTCAGCGATCCGAACTTCAAGGGCGTCAACGGTTCGTTCGACCCGCAGCGTTTCCAGGGCCTGATCCGGCAACTCGGTTACAGCGAGCAACGTTTTATCGCCGAACAGAAGCGGATCTCGCTGCGACGTCAGATCGCCGGCTCGATTGCGGCCGGGCTTGAGCCTTCGAAGGTTCTTCTGGAAGCGCTGGCGCGATTCCAGAGCGAGCAGCGCTCGATCGAATACATCAAGCTCGGCGCGGCCCAGGCCGGAACGATCGACCCTCCGTCGCCGGAGGCGCTGGCGGCCTATTTCGAAGACCACAAGACACTGTTCCGTGCGCCGGAGTATCGCAAGATATCGTTCGTCGCCGTGACGCCGGATGAAATCGGCAAATCGACCGACGTCTCCGACGAAGACGCCCGGAAGGCGTTCGAGCAACGTCGCGAAAAGCTCGGCACGCCCGAGCGCCGCGAAGTCCAGCAGATCATCTTCCCGAACGCGGACGAGGCAACCGCCGCTCGCAGTCGCATCGCTTCGGGATTGTCCTTCGAAGACCTCGCCAAGGAGCGGGGTCTCGGCCAGTCCGACATCGACCTCGGCCTGATCGCCAAGCCGGCGATTGGCGATCCCGCGATCGCCGACGCGGCATTCTCGCTGTCGTCGGGCGAGGTCAGCCAGCCGACGCAGGGAAGGTTCGGCGTTGCATTGGTCAAGGTCGGCACGATCGAACCGGGCGCCGAGCCGTCCTATGAGGGCTATGCCTCGCAGATCAAGCACGACATTGCCGCCGAGCGGGCCCGCACCAAGGTCGGCGAACTCAGGGACAAGATGGAAGACGAGCGCGGCGGCGGCGCGAGTGTCGTCGAGGCCGCGCAGAAGCTTGGCCTCACCGCAGTCACCATCGATGCGGTGGACCGTTCGGGCCGCCTGCCCGACGGCCAGCCGGCGGCGAACATTCCGCGTGGACTGGATGTGGTTTCGCAGGCCTTCAACACCGATGTCGGCGTCGACAACGACCCGATTTCGTTCAGCGGTGGCTACGTCTGGTATGATGTTGTCAGCATCACCCCGTCACGCGAACGCAGTCTGGACGAGGTCAAGGATCAGGTCGAGGCGAGATGGCGCGCCGAACAGATTTCGAGCCGGCTGCGCGACAAGGCCAATGAGATGGTTCAGAAGATCAACCAGGGCGGCAAGCTCGCTGACGAGGCGGCCCAGGCGGCCTTGAAAGTCGAAACCGTCGGTGGCTTCAACCGCAGCGCAACCCTGCCCGGCCTGAACGCGGGTGTCGTCGCGGCCGTGTTTGGCACCGCCAAGGACGCCGCCGGCCAAACGCCCGATGTGGCTTCGAACGGCTGGATCGTTTTCCGCGTCACCGACGTCAAGGTGCCGCCGGTCGATATGGCCTCGGATGAGATGAAGAAATTCAAGGAAAGCGTTCAGCGCGCACAGACCGATGAGCAGATCGCCCAGTATGTCACCAAGCTGGAAACGACGATCGGTACCAGCGTCAACGAAGCCGCTTTCGCGCAGGTAACCGGAGCGAGCAACAACTGATTCCTGAACCAAAGCACCGGAATGTTGAGGCCTGGGCGTTGCGTTCTGCTGAAAGCATCTGATGGACGATCTCAAATCAATCATCGCCAAGGTCGCTACCGGCGCCACGCTTTCGCGCGAGGAGGCCGCATCCGCCTTCGACCGCATGATGTCCGGTGAAGCCACGCCCTCGCAGTTGGGCGGGCTGTTGATGGCGCTTCGCGTCCGCGGCGAGACCGTCGATGAGATCACGGGTGCGGTGTCCGCCGTGCGCGCCAAGATGTTGCGCGTGAAGGCTCCCGCCGGCGCCGTCGACGTGGTCGGGACCGGTGGCGACGGTTCCGGGTCGGTCAACGTGTCGACCTGCGCCTCTTTCATTGTCGCCGGAACGGGCGTCCCCGTCGCCAAGCACGGCAACCGCGCGCTGTCGTCACGCTCGGGCGCGGCCGACGTGCTGTCCTCGCTCGGGGTCAAGATCGACATCACCCCCGAACGGGTCGGCCGCTGCATCGCGGAGACCGGCATCGGGTTCATGTTCGCGCCGTCCCATCATCCGGCCTGGAAGAACGTCGGGCCGACGCGTGTCGAACTCGCCACCCGCACGATTTTCAATCTGCTGGGACCGCTTGCCAATCCCGCAGACGTCAAGCGGCAGATGGTCGGTGTGTTCTCGAAGCAATGGGTGCTGCCGCTGGCGCAGGTTCTGAAAAACCTCGGCTCCGAGGCCGTCTGGGTGGTGCACGGCTCGGATGGTCTTGACGAGATTACCCTTACCGGCCCGACCTTCGTTGCCGCACTTGAAGGTGGCAATATCCGTTCCTTTGAAGTGTCGCCGGAAGATGTCGGCCTCAAACCCGTCGCGGGCGAAGCGCTGAAAGGCGGCGACGCCGCCGCCAACGCGGTCTCGCTGCAAAGCGTTCTTGACGGCAGGCCGAGCCCCTATCGGAGCGTCGCCCTGCTCAATGCCGCGGCGGCGCTGGTTGTGGCCGGCCGCGCCAAAGATTTGAAGGAGGGCATGACGCTTGGTACCCAATCAATCGACAGCGGCGCGGCGGCCGAACGGCTGAAGCGCCTCATCGCCGTCTCCAACGGCTGAGCAGGTCCGACCATGTCCGACATCCTGAAGCGGATCGAGACCTACAAGCGGGAAGAAATCGCCGCCGCCAAACGCGCGCATCCGCTCTCGAGCCTCGAGGCGCACGCCAAGGCAGCATCAGCGCCTCGCGGCTTTGTCACTGCCATCCGCGACAAGCTCGCGCATGGTGATTACGCCCTCATTGCCGAAATCAAGAAGGCTTCGCCTTCCAGGGGGCTCATTCGGGCCGATTTCGATCCGCCGGCGCTGGCGCTGGCCTATCAAGCCGGCGGGGCCGCCTGCCTTTCCGTTTTGACGGATACGCCCTCCTTCCAGGGCCATCTCGATTTTCTGGTCGCGGCGCGCGCGGCAACGCAATTGCCTGTGTTGCGCAAGGATTTCATTTACGACACCTATCAGGTCACCGAAGCGCGCGCCTATGGCGCCGACTGCATCCTGATCATCATGGCGGCGCTGGAAGATGCCGCCGCACAGGATATCGAGGCAGCCGCCCTCGCCTATGGCATGGACGTTCTCGTCGAAATCCATGATCAGAACGAGTTGGAGCGGGCACTCAAACTCAAATCGGCGATGATCGGGGTCAACAACCGCAACCTGCGCAGTTTCGAGACCAAGCTTGAAACCAGCGAGGCCCTGGCGCCGCTGATCCCCGGAGATCGCCTGATGGTCGGCGAGAGCGGCATCTTCACATCGGCGGATCTGGCGCGACTGGCGCGCGTCGGCATGTCGACGTTTCTGGTCGGCGAAAGCCTGATGCGGCAGGCCGATGTGGCTGCGGCCACCCGCGCGCTGCTTACGCGCGGCGAACCCGCCAGCGCGACAAGGGCCGGTTGAAACATGGCGCAGCGGCCATCCAGGACCACATCCGCCAAGACCAAATCCGAGGCCCAATCTACCGAGACCGAGGCTGCGCTCACCCATATCGACGCCAAGGGCGAAGCGCGGATGGTGGATGTATCCACCAAGGCCGCAACCGAGCGGACGGCGGTCGCCGAAGGACGCGTCGTCATGAGCAAGGCGACGCTGGCCTTGATCGTGTCCGGCAATGCCAAGAAGGGCGACGTGCTGGCGACGGCGCGCATCGCCGGCATCATGGCGGCCAAACGCACCGCCGAGCTCATACCACTGTGCCATCCGCTGGCATTGTCGAAAGTGACGCTGGACATTTCACCCGACTCCAATCTGCCGGGCTGCCTGGTCCGGGCCACCGTCAAGGTGACCGGCCCCACCGGGGTCGAGATGGAGGCATTGACCGCCGTCTCTGTCGCTTGTCTTACGATCTACGACATGATCAAGGCGGTCGAGCGCGGCGCGCGCATCGACGGGATTCACCTCGTCGAGAAGTCAGGCGGCAAGTCCGGACACTACCGGGCCGAAAACTGAATTGCGCCGGCAGCGAACGCGGCGAGAGCCATTCGTTATTTCAGCAACGTGTTGATCGCGGCGAATTTCGTATTGAGCTTGGCGGATTAGATCGCCGGTTCATCGGCGAGAAATGCCTTCAAAGCCTTGATCATTGTAACTGCCCTTTCGTGAGCCTGTCCGGCGTTGATTGAATCAAAACTGAGCTAGCTTTGTTTTGACGCGTTTTCTTCATGCGAGCCGGTTCCCACTTCGCTCGAAAACGCTCCGGCGACTTCGCAAGGCACGTGCCAAAGGCCAGGTAAAGCCCGTCAGGGCCTTAGATGGTTAAACCATGGTGAGCGCAGGACCATCGGGCAAGTAATTCCCGGGACGACACCATCCTTACCGGCAATTGCTGCCTTGCTCGCCGTCTTGGCTGAAAATCAAATCGGCTGAATTCACCGGCGGTTAACTCCGATTGCTAACCTCACCTCCATACCGCTGCTGTAACAGTTCCGCGCCGGCACGGGGGATCTGGCCGGCATTCGCATGTGGTGGCGTTAGCGATGACGGTAGACGGCAACGGTTCCTTCGACCTGAAAACCTTTCTTGCCAGCGGTCCGATCCGCTCGCTGATCGGCGGCGGCGCGTTCCTGATCGTGGCGATCGCGATCGGCACGGCCGTCATGGTCGACAATTTCCGCGAGCGGGCGTTGCGCAGCAACGAGCGCGAACTTGAAAATACGGTGCGGCTGATCACCCGTCACTACGATCAGCAGCTCGAAGACTTCAGCATCGTTCTAAGGAACATTGCAGCCCTCGTCGGCTCCAGCGGGCTAAGCTCCGAAATGCTCGGAGGGCAACTCGCCACGCTGGAATGGCATGAGGAACTGAGGACGAAGGTCAGTGGCTATTCCGCCGCGGCGGCCATTAACGTGTTCGACGCCAATGGCAGGTTGATCAATTCCTCCGAGGTGTGGCCGGTCCCGGATACCAACGTTTCCGACCGTAGCTATTTCATGAATCTCAAATCCGGCAACGTGTCCACGCCGATCCAGATCGAACTCGTGAAGGGCCGTATCTCCGGTAGCTGGGCAACCATCGTCGCTCACAGGCTAAGCGGGCCGAAAGGCGAGTTCGCGGGCGTCATCACGCGGGCGATCATGCCGGCGACCTTCGAAAAATACTTTGCCTCTGTGATGCTTCGGGAGGGCGCGGCGATTTCGATGTATCGGCGCGACGGAATCCTTTTGGCGCGTTATCCGCATGCCGAACACATGGTCGGGTCCAACATCCAGTCCAGCAACACCTTCGCCTACATGTCCTTGGCGAACGGCGGCACTCTGCACGTGACCAGCCCGATCGACGGACAGGAGCGGTTGGCCTCGGTCAATGCCCTGCAACATTTCCCGATCTCGATCGTCGCAAGCATCACGGTCGATGCCGCGCTGGCCGACTGGCGGACGCAAACCCGGTTTTTGGTTCTCGTGGCGACCCTCTCTGCGATTGTCATTGCGGCCATGCTGTTTCTTTTCGTTCGCAAACTGCTGCAGCAGCACCGAACCGAAAAGCAGCGCCTGGACACCGCGATCAACAACATGTCGCAGGGTCTCCTGCTCTACGATTCCTCAGAACGGCTCGTGGTCTGTAACCAGCGCTATATTTCGATGTACGGACTGTCGCCCGACGTGGTGAAGCCCGGCCTGAACTTTCGCGATCTCCTTCTGTATCGCAAGAGGATCGGGTCGTTCAAAGGCGACGTCGAGGACTTCATTTCTACGGTGCAGCGCAACGTCGCGCTCGGAAAAACAACCCGCAACACGTTCGAAACAGGCGAAGGACGCCTAATCCAGATCGTCAATCAACCGCTGAAAAACGGCTGGCTGGCGACCCATGACGATATTACCGAGCGTACACGCGCCGAGGAGCAAATCCGGCATTTGGCGCATTACGATGCGTTGACAGACCTGCCCAATCGCGCCCTGTTCCACGAGCGGTTGCGTCAAGAGCTCGCCTCGGCCGCTCCGGATCGGCAACTGGCGGTGCTCTATATCGACATCGACGAGTTCAAAAGCGTCAACGACTCGCTCGGCCATATGATCGGCGACGAACTATTGAAGTCGGTCGCCCGGCGCCTTGGCGCCTGTATCGAAAGCAGCGACTTCGTCGCACGGCTCGGCGGCGATGAATTTGCCATCGTCAAAACCGGCGTAAAAGATCCGGATGAGGTGGCCGACCTCGCCCAATGCGCTCTGGATGCGATCCGCGCGCCCTATGACTGTCTGGGCCACCAGGTGACCTCCGACGCCAGTATTGGCGTCGCGCTCGCCCCCCAGCACGGCACCAACCTCGACCAGATTCTCAAGAACGCCGACCTTGCGATGTATGCCGCCAAATCGGCGGGGCGCCGCACATGGCGCTTCTTCGAGCCTGTCATGGACGCGCACGTCCGCGCTCGCCGTCAGCTGGAAATCGATCTGCGCAAGGCGATCGCCGATCAGGCGCTTGAAGTTTACTACCAGCCCTGCCTCAGCCTTCTGAGCAACAGGATCACCGGGTGTGAAGCGCTGCTGCGCTGGCGCCATCCCGAACGCGGCATGATTTCGCCCGCCGAATTCATTCCCATCGCAGAAGAAACCGGCCTGATCAATGAATTAGGCGAATGGGTCCTGGCCAAAGCCTGCATCGAGGCCACCACATGGCCCGAGGAAATCAACCTCGCGGTCAACGTCTCCCCGGTTCAGTTCAAGAGCGGCACGCTTGCCCTGAAGATCGTCTCGGCTCTCGCTACCTCCGGACTGCCGGCACACCGGCTGGAACTGGAAATCACCGAGGCCGTCCTGATCCGCGACGACGAGGCCGCTCTCGATATCCTGCACCAGCTCCGCGAGATCGGCGTGCAGATCGCGCTTGACGATTTCGGCACGGGTTATTCGTCGCTGAGCTATTTGCAGCGCTTTCCGTTCGACAAGATCAAGATCGACCGCTGCTTCGTCAACGACCTCGCCGAAGCGGGCGGGTCCTCCATCGTGCAGGCGGTTGTCAACATCGCTGCCGCACGGCGCATGAAGACCACGGCGGAAGGCGTCGAAACCGAGCGGCAGCAGCAGTTGCTGCGCGGGCTGGGCTGCACCGAAATGCAAGGCTATCTCTTCAGCGCGCCGAAGCCCGCCGATGAGCTGAGAGAAATCCTGTTCGCCCACCGCGCAACCTCGGCCTCTAGGGCCTGATCCGGCCCTAGCGCCCACTTTCCGAAGTTCGTGCACCACCTCAGTGCGCACCTTTCACGAACTTCGGAAAGTTAAGGGCGCTAGCAAATCTATGATTCTAGTGCCGCTTTTCTATTTGAAGTTCCTGGATCGAATTCGCCGCTTGTGGTGCAGGAACTTCAAATAGGCGGCACTAGTTCGGCACCGACGCCTTCGAGGACACGGCAGCCGGCCCTCCCGCATTGACGGTCACGCCGCGCAACACGTTAAAGGCTGCTGCCAGCGCCTTGTCGTCTTTCTCGGCCGGCGGAACGTAGGACTGCGAGCCGGTTTGTTCGGCACCCTCCGCAGAGAGATGCCCTCGCATCGAGGCCTCGCCCTTCATTTCGGCACGCCCCTTCAGTTCGTCCGGGACATCCTGCAACACCTCGATGTCGGGCACGACGCCCTGCGCCTGGATCGAGTGGCCGGACGGCGTAAAATACCGCGCCGTGGTCAGAGCCAGCGCACCATGGCCTCCACCAAGCGGGATGATGGTCTGGACCGAACCTTTGCCAAATGAACGGGTTCCGACCACGGTCGCCCGCTTGTGGTCATGCAGAGCGCCTGCGACGATCTCGGAAGCCGAGGCCGAACCGCCATTGATCAGGACCACGAGCGGCTTGCCCTTGGTCAGGTCGCCGCCACGGGCGGAAAAGCGCTGGGTTTCCTCGGGCCGGCGTCCCCGGGTGGACACGACCTCACCGCGCGCCAAAAAAGCGCTCGAGACCGACACGGCCTGATCGAGCAAGCCGCCAGGATTATTGCGCAGGTCGAGCACATAGCCCGCCAGATTCTGCTGCGGGATTTGCTTGGCGATGTCGCCGATCGCCTTCTTCAGCTCGTCGCCGGTTGTTTCGCTGAACGAAGAGATCCGGATATAGCCGATATCGCCGCCGTTGGTGCGAAAGCTGACCGGCCGGACGTGAATGATTTCACGCGTAAGGGTCACGTAAATCGGCGCTTCGGTACCCTTGCGCAGGATGGTCAACTTGGTCTGGGTGTCGACCGGCCCTTTCATCTTGTTGACCGCCTGCTCCAGCGTCAGCCCCTGCACGTTATCTTCGTCGATCTGGGAAATAAAATCTCCGGACAGGATTCCGGCTTTCGCCGCCGGCGTGTCGTCCATCGGCGTCACGACCTTGACCAGACCGTCTTCCATGGTGACTTCGATGCCGAGCCCGCCGAACTCGCCGCGCGTCGTTTCCTGCATTTCGTGCCAGGCGCTGTCGTTCATGTAGCGCGAATGCGGATCGAGCGAGGTAATCATGCCATTGATCGCGCCCTCGACCAGCTGGGAATCATCGGGCTTCTCGACGTAGTCGGTCCGGACTCGCTCGAACACATCGCCAAACAGGTTGAGTTGCGAATAAATGTCGCCCTCGACCTTCGCCTTGGCCACGGCCACCAATTGCGCGCCGTGCGGCCCGCTGAGAGCAAGGGTGAGGCAGACGCCTGTAACCGCACCGAGGAGAAACAGGGAGTTCTTTCGCATGTGGCGAGCCTTTTGGTTGATTCCGCCGGCCCCTTTTCAGAGCCGCTGGCGACCTACGATTGGTTATCCGGTCAAACCGGTCATTCGCGACACTTTTCCGGTAGCATTAAGGCCGCTTTGAGGGCGCCGGAACACTGTTCCGCTCCCAGGCAACATAGGCGGTCAACAACATGTCCGGTGACAACGATATGAGACTATAGGCGTTTCGCGGATGCCAGAAACCGGAAATCCGCTTTATGTCCAATTTGTAATTGCCGAAAGGATAGGCGGAATCATCCTTCAGGATGACTCCCCCGCTCACGGCTGCTTGGAGTCCATCAGCACGAAAAGGATCCGGCAAGTCTCAGTTCCGTGATTGACCCAAGCGTGATTGGTGGCCTGCTGGACGATCGTATCGCCGGGCTTGAGATGAACGACGTTGTCATCGAGCACCATATCGATCTCACCTGACAGCACCACCGCGTAATCGACGCTGCGCGTCCGATGCATCAGCGGATGGCTGACCGGGCGGCCTCTCGCGGGGGCTACCGGGCCGACCGCCTTCATCAGACCTCCAGGTTCCATCTTGGCTTCGGTGGCGGGGTCGAGCGGTGGAAACTCTACCACGCGGAATTTGGTGCCGTTATCGAGCGGAGACACGCCGACCGGGATCGACGATGTATCGTCCTTGAAGGAAAAGCCGAGCGGGTAGGAATTGGTGACCCACAGATTGGTCGCTTGCAGACCCAACGGACCGGCTCGCAGCGGCATGCGGCTGTCGAACAACACGACCGCCTTGTTGTCGGCGTCGAGGCCGGTAACGACGCGGCGGATGTCGCTAGCCTGGGCGGCCGAGCACAGCAACAGCGTGGCTATGGCGAGCGATTGGATGGTGCGAAACATCATTGTCGAACTTCCTCCCGTCGATAAAGGCTGATCTGCGTCAGCATGGCTGGAGGATGGCAGCGCAGGTGCGAGCCGGTCAACCACACGGCGGACCAGCCGGGGTGCCGCCAGGCATGACCACAAGGCTTACCCGGCTGCGCGCAATAGGTTATGGATAGGCTTGAGGTGCAGGAATACAGCCTGTGCCCTTAACCGGAAATAATCCGGGGCAACGCTCGGGGAGAGACACCACATGCGCAAGTCAATCTTGATGACCACGGCTACGCTCGCGATTTCGGCCGCCTGTTTCGTTTTACTACCGACCATCCAACGCGTTGAAGCGCAGTCGGCGGGAATGTACGTCAACTCCGTCGATCTCGATATCGTGCCGGCAGAGCGCGACAACTTCCTTGCGGCGCTCAAGGAGAACGGCGCGGCGGCCGTCACGGAGCCAGGCTGCAAGCGGTTCGACATCCTCAACGTCGCCAGCAATCCCAACCATTTCACGCTCTATGAGGTTTACGACAACGAGGCCGCGCTCAAGGCGCATCGCGAGACCGATCATTTCAAGAAATTCGCGGCCACGATAGCGAAAATGGTCGCAAAACGTGAAGCCCGGGCGATGTCGGTCATTGCATCGAACGCGAAATAGTGGATTTCAGAATGCCCGGCCTTCGTGGCGACGCTGACACCGCTGGCCGGGCATTCCTGATACGCGCTGAACGGTTTTGCGTGGCGGGCGGCTGACGCTAAAGAAAGGGTGTTCGAGGCCAGGCGCCGTCGGAAATACCAGGAGAAAAAAATGAACGAAGTCACCCGTATCCCGACAAGTACCGAACTTGGCGCCAGCGCCGAGCCGTTCCAGAACCTTCATGAGTTCGTGAAAAAGGCCCGCGCCAACCTCAACCAGAATGCCTGGGACTATATCGTCGGCGCCACCGAGACCGAAACCACGATGCGCCGCAACCGGATGGCGCTTGACGAGATTGCATTCAGGCCGCGGGTATTGCGCAACGTGGCGCGCATCGATGCGACGGCCGAGGTATTCGGCCGCAAATTGCGCCTGCCGGTCATGATGGCGCCGGTCGGCGCGCTGGAAATCTTCGATCCCGCAGGCTCGGGCGCCAGCGTCGCGCGCGGCGTCGGCCGGTTTGGCGCCGCCCATATGTTGAGCTCGGTGTCGGAGCCAGGGCTCGAGAAGGTCGCCGAGGCCGCGCCGGACGCGCTACGCATCTATCAGCTTTATGTCCGGGGCGACGACGCCTTTGTCGAAGATCGCATCACGCGCGCGATCGCAAGCGGCTACACCGCCTTTTGTCTCACCGTCGACACCGCGCATTACAGCCGGCGCGAGCGCGACATCGCCAAGCGCTATGTCCGCGAAAGCCGCTTGCGCGCCACCGGCGGCGACTTTCAAAAGGGGCTGGATTGGCGCACCGTCAAGCTCATCAAGGACAAGTACAAAATCCCGCTGGTCATCAAGGGCATCGCCACCGCCGAGGACGCGGCAATCGCGGTCGATCATGGCGTCGAGTGGATTTACGTCTCCAACCATGGCGGGCGCCAGCTCGATCAGGGCCGCGGCTCCATGCACGTGCTGCCGGAGATCGTCGCCGCGGTCAAAGACCGCGCGAAAGTCATGGTGGACGGCTCGTTCTGTCGCGGCACCGATATCGTCAAGGCAATCATACTGGGCGCCGACCTTGTCGGGATCGGCCGGTTGCAGTGTTGGGCGTTGGCGGCCGGCGGCGAAGCCGGGATCGTGCGGATGCTCGAGCTGTTGGAAGATGAAGTGGTCCGCACCCTTGGCCTGCTGGGCGTCACCAAATTCGCCGAACTCGACAAATCCTATCTGCATCCGGCGACGCCGACCAACCTGCCGAGCGTCTTTAGCGCCTTCCCGCTTCTGGACATCGACCCCTATCGGTATTGAAAAAAGGGTGAACCAGCCGTTCCTTTCGCCCGGCGATGCCGATGCCTTGCTGTTCGATCTCGGCCGCGTAGTGCTCGACATCGATTTCAGCCGGACTCTTCATTGCTGGGCGCGCCACGCCGGTTGCGAGCCCACACAACTAGGGCTGCGCTTCCTGCGCGATGAATTGTATCGCGGGCACGAAAAGGGCGAGGTCAGTGACGCGGCCTTCTTTGCCGGGCTGAGATCGTCGCTCGGTATTGAAATTTCCGACACGCAGTTCATTGAGGGCTGGAACGCGATCTTTGTCGGGGTGATGCCCGGAATCGATCAACTGCTTGCCCGCGCCGCCACCCGGCTGCCGCTCTACGCCTTCTCCAACACCAACGCCCCGCACGTTGCCCATTTCTCCGGTCAATATGCCGAAGTGCTCGGTCATTTTCGCGAGATGTTTCTGTCCTCCACAATCGGGCTTCGAAAGCCGGACACGGAAGCCTATGATCATGTGGTGGAAGCGATCGGGGTGCCGGCGGAGCGCATTGTGTTCTTCGACGATCTCGACGAAAACATCAGAGGTGCGCGCCAGTGCGGCCTGAAGGCCGTTCTTGTGAGCTCGCCCGATGACGTGGCACGAGCGCTTGAGGCGCTTGGGATCTAAGTCAGTTGGAATTCAGGAAGGCAGTTTTGAAACTGTTCGCTCTCGGAGTTTTATCTTGGCCCTGATGCCGGTTGCGGACGCGCTGGCCGCTGTTCTCTCGGGCGCCGATGCGCTACCCGAGGAGATGGCCGCGCTGGATTCGGCCTACAAGCGAATCTTGGCGCGCGACCTCGCGGCGCTTCGCACCCAACCGCCCGAGGCGATGTCGGCCATGGACGGCTATGCGGTGCGCGCGGCGGACGCGACCCGGGGCGGAGCCCGGCTGAAGGTTATTGGCGAGATCGCCGCCGGCCGGCCTTTCGATCGGGTCGTAGGGCCAAGCGAAGCGGTGCGCATCTTCACCGGCGGCGTCGTTCCCGACGGGGCCGACGCCGTCATCATCCAGGAAGACACGGTCGTCGAGAACGACGGAATTACCATCACGGAAGCGGCCGTCGCGGGACGCCATATCCGCCGCGCCGGCGTCGATTTTCGGCAAGGAGATGTGTTGCTGAAAGCTGGCGGCGAGCTCTCCGACCGCGATCTTTCGCTCGCGGCCTCCATGAACTATCCCTACCTGCCCGTCCGCCGTCGGCCCAAGGTCGCTTTGCTCGCCACCGGCGACGAACTGGTGATGCCGGGCGAAACGCCCGGTCCCGGCCAGATCGTCTATTCCAATGGCTACGCACTGAGGGCACTTGCCCGCGCCGAGGGCGCCGAGGTCGTCGACCTCGGCATTGCGGCGGACACGCTTGAAGCGACCACGAGCGGAATTCGCCGCGCCCGCGACATCGGCGCTGATATCCTGATCACAACCGGCGGTGCCTCGGTCGGCGACCACGACCTCGTCAAGCGGGCGCTCGATGCCGAAGGCGTGGCGATGGCCTTCTGGCGGATCGCCATGCGGCCCGGCAAACCCCTGATGCACGGGCGGCTCGGCGCGATGCGGGTGATCGGCCTGCCCGGCAATCCCGTCTCATCCTATGTGTGCGCCTTCCTGTTCCTCGTGCCGTTGATTCGCAAACTCTGCGGCCGACTCACCGTTCATCACACGACCGAATCCGCGCTGCTCGGGCGCGACATTGCCGCCAACGATCAACGCCAGGACTATCTGCGCGCGCGTCTCGCGACACGCGACGATGGCGCTCTCATCGCAACGCCGGTCAATCATCAGGACAGTTCGCTGCTTGGGAATCTCGCTGCGGCACAGGCACTTTTGATCCGTCCACCATTCGCACCCGCGGCCAAGACAGGCTCGGTTTGCAACATCCTCAGGCTGCCGGCCTGAGTGAGTTCCCGCGCGTTCTCGTGCCGATGGCTTCGTTGACGAAAAATTAAGTGGTTGCGGAACACATATGGAACAGATAGTGTTCGTTCATGATTTGTTTCTGAACTTTGATGATGATGACCAAGCGGGGGCGCTCTTGAGGTCTTCGAAGTTTGAGTCTCGGAAATTGAAAAACAGCAACCCTGGGGACTTGTCGAGATGCTGACGCGCAAACAATACGAACTTCTGCGGTTCATCAGCGAACGGCTGAAGGAGTCGGGCGTGCCGCCCTCCTTCGACGAGATGAAGGACGCGCTCGACCTGCGCTCGAAGTCCGGCATCCACCGCCTGATCACCGCCCTTGAAGAACGCGGCTTCATCCGTCGCCTCCCCAATCGCGCCCGCGCCATCGAAGTGATCAAGCTTCCCGAACTCGCCAGCGCTGCCGGCAACGGCCGGCGCGGCTTCACGCCGAGTGTCATCGAAGGCACGCTTGGCAAGGTTCGGAGCAGCGGTAGCGTCGCCAGTGAGGACGACGGCAACCGTCCCGTGGCCGTGCCGGTCATGGGACGCATCGCGGCCGGTACGCCGATCGAAGCACTCCAGACCCGCAGCCACACCATCAGCGTGCCGCCGGACATGCTGGGCTCGGGCGAGCATTATGCCCTTGAGGTGCGCGGAGATTCCATGGTGGAAGCGGGAATCCTCGACGGCGACATGGCGCTGATCCAGCGCAACGAAACGGCTGAGACCGGCGACATCGTCGTCGCCTTGATCGACGACGAAGAAGCCACGCTCAAGCGCTTCCGGCGCCGCGGCGCTTCGATTGCGCTAGAGCCGGCGAACACCTCCTACGAGGTCCGCATCCTGCCGCCAAATCGGGTCAAGATTCAGGGCAAGCTGATCGGCCTGTACCGGAAATACTGAGCTCGAACCCTAAGCGCTCAACGCTCGCTTTTAATTCTCCCGGCGCCGATCATTTCTTGAGGAACCAAAAGGTTCCTCAAGGCATTGGGCTTTCGCAAAACAAATTTGTGATGCGAGAGTTGGCGGCCAGCCGCAGAATTGCCGCCAATCGACAACACTGTCACAGGCTAATGTTCACCTAGATGGAGGCTGGCGCCTCTTTTCGATGGATTGGCGCGGGCCGGCTATCTCAACCGAGGAGCCCTCCGATGTGCGACTACAGTCTGCACGCCGTTGCCACACGCCCTGCCAAAGCGGGCGAAACGCTCATCACGACGACATTCCGCGGTACCTCCACCAAGGGGTTTGCCTCGGAGAGCGAACCCGAGGTCGCGGTCTGCCTGTTGCCAGGAACCGAACTCGCTTTCGCCGACAACGTCAAATATGACAGCCGTTGGTTCTGGACACGGCGGTCGGTTTTCCGGGTCGGCAAGCTTGGCGAGACTGATCGGCACCTTCCCGACCGGCATCACGACACGATCGAATTCCCTGACGGCAGCAAGGTGCTGGTGACGCTGCTCCGCGAGGGCCAGCGGGCAACGGTGTTGCAACTGCCCGCCGTCAAGCGCGCCGCATCCCGTCCCGTCCCTGTCGATACGCCTCTGGCAAGACCGCTGACCGCGGATTGAGCCAACAACAGTCGAAAGAGTAACGCGCCCGGTCGCTCCATCAGTTGGTTAGTGCGTCATGATTTCATCGATCGATCCGCGCGTCAGAGAATTGACCCGGTTGAAGCTGGCGTTGGCGACCTTCGCGTTGCAACTCGACACCTTCGAGGTGCGGGCGCATGGCGTGCTGTCTTCGATCGGGCAATCGGCAGACGACGCGCTGGGCCACGAGCCTCGCAAGGGAGACAAAATTGCTGGTCAATAAGGTCATCAATAAAGTTACGTGGCAACAGGTCGGACACGTCACCGAGCCCGGCCGCTACATGTTCCGCTTCGGATGGCTGACCGTCGCGTCTGGCGATCTCGCGATCTGGGCGGAATATCCGGACGCCGCGTTCACCCTCGTGCGGTCGTCGGCACCAAACCCGGCGGCCGACACCGAGACAGACGAGAAGCCAAGCGTTGAAACAGAAGAGTTTCACCTTGGTGCGTTCGAACTGCATGCCAACGACGCCTTCCGCGAACATCACGCGGCCGCCTGAGGCAAAGGGGTCTCAATCCTCGCCCTGAAGCTCCGGTTCGGCCGGCGTGGCGTCGGCCGGACGCGCCGGGGTGCCCGCAGTACCAGACTCGGCTTCTGTCTCGAAATCGCCGGCAGAAGGCGACCACGGCCGGTTGGTGCCTATCGGCTTGACGGCATCGATGACAAGGCCACGCCGCGTCCAGCGAAGCGCCATCGCACCTTGCGCCCGCAGACGTTTCAGTTCGATCGCGGTCGCCCCGCATGCCGCGGGCGCCGGGTTGGCGGTCACGATCAGTGCCGCCCGCCCACAGTCATCAGCTAGTCCATCCGGCTTCAACGACAGCGCGACGAGCCGGCCGCTGGCCATCGGTGCCACGCAGCCTTCGTCGTCGCAGGAGACGCCCTCGCCGAGCGAAGCGTCCGTGGCGTCCCGGTCATCGGCATCCGCGGCCAGCCACTCCTTGAGCAGAAAGGCGTCTTTGGCGGTCTTCATCAGGTGCAGCCGCCCGTCACGTCCGCGGACGGCGACGTTATGGCCGTCGCCGGAGATCAACATGTCAGGCTGCGGCGTCGCGAATAGCCAGATCACCGAGATCAATAGCAAGACAGCGCCTGTGCATCGCAGCGGCGTGCGCAGCAGGCCCAGGAGCACGATCCCGAGGCTGGATACGATCAGCGGACCGGTGCCGAACGCCGTGATCCGGCCGATGGCGCCGGGAAGAGCAGCGACCCACTCCGTCACCACGATCATCCAGTCGATGCCGACGCCCATCAGCCACCAGAAAAAGCCGTCGAAGCCAAACGGCATCGCGACAAGCCCCAGCATGCCCGCAGGCATCACCACCGCCGAGACCACGGGCATGGCCGCCAGATTGGCGAGCAGGCCATACGGCGTCACCCGATGGAAATGGAACGCGGCGTAGGGCGTGGTCGCGAACCCCGCGACGAGGGAGGCGAGCGCGAGCGTCATGAGTTCGCGTCCGCCCCACAGCGCGACCTTTGCGGCGGTAGAATTCTCCGGCGTCGCAAACAGGCGCGGCATGCCGATCTGAACCAGCGCCACGAGGCCGAGTGTCGCCGCAAAGGACATCTGGAAGCCGCGATGCTGATTTCGAGATCGTTATATTTGCCAACAAGTTAGATCGCCTTCCGCACTGTTGTCCGGGACTTTTTCCGGGATTCTGCGAGCCGCTCGACAGCCGCCGCCACATCTTCGTCGAGCACGTGCACGTAGCGCAGCGTCGATTTGATATCGCGATGATTCATCGCCTTTTGGACCAGCTTCAAGTTGCCACTGTCGCGTAAAAGCTTGGTTCCGAAATCGTGGCGGAAATCGTGGAAACGGAAATCGGTGAGGCCGGCGATAGCGCGCATACGCTGCCAAGTCGATTTGGCGCCGTTGTACGTCAGCGGATACCGCTGGCCCCTCACCCGGTTGAGCCGCTTGTTGCCGCAGATTGCCACATAGGTGAACACGAATTCGGGGTGCTGCCCCTGCAAGGCGAACAGGACATCCCGGACCGCTGGGGTAATCGGGAACACAACGCGCCGGCTCCCCTTCCCTACGCGCACGATTTGTTTGGTGCCGAAGTTCACCTCGGACCACCGCAACGTGACGCATTCCTTCAGGCGAAGGCCAGAAGCTCGCACGAAGGCAAAGAAGGGCTCGTAATCATCGCGCATGGCGTCGTCGAGTGCTACGCCCTCTTCATTCTGTAGCTCGCGAACGCGCTCAGGAGGCTCTGGCAGTAACAGGTCACCCCATTTTGGTTCTTTTTCAAACACCGCTCCCTCGCTCTTGGCGAAGGCAAATAGCCGCTGCAACACCTTGGTCGTCGACCTGTTCACGGTGGCGTTGGCAACCAAGGGCAACGCTTCCCGTTCTTCCTTCGTCAGCTTGCCACGCCTGG
>DATHPL010000196.1:0-3636 GCA_035483915.1 Bradyrhizobium sp. | reverse complement strand
CCGCGGTGGTCGGCGAGCCCACCTCGAATGCCACCTTTTCGGCGCATAAAGGCAGCCTGCGCCCGCTCGTGCGGGTGCATGGGGTAGCGTCGCATTCCGGCACGCCGCATCTCGGCGAGAACGCGATCTACCGCGCCGGCGAATTGCTGGGCCTGGTCGCGGAGCATCACGAGAAGGTCGTGCGCCATCGCAACCATCCGCTGGTCGGCGCGGCAAGCCTCACGGTGACGCGGATCAATGGCGGCAATGCCGACAACGTGCTGCCGGCAGCCTGCGATCTCCTGCTCGATCGCCGCATGGTGCCGGGCGAGAAAGAAGATGAGGTAAAACGCGAGATCGGTGATCTGCTTCAGCTCGCTCATCAGCGCTTTGGCCTGCGCGCCGAGATCATCGGTTACAAGGCGACGACCGGCGGCGCGACCGAGACTCCGGTCGATCGCCCCATCGTGCAGGCGAGCCTCGCCGCCAGTCGCGCCCACGGCGTCTCCAAGCCGGGTCCTTACGGCTTTCAGGGCGGCTGTGACCTTGTGCATTTTTCCAGCGTCGGTGCCGAGGGGACGGTCATCGGCCCGGGCGACCTCGCGGTCGCGCACAAACCGGATGAGTTCGTGCCGGCGGACGAATTCATCACCTCAAGTCTCATCTACCGCGATGTGGCCTTGGCCATGCTCAAGAACGGAGCCTGAGGGTCGTGCGCGCGTCGCTTCATTCGGCCGACCTTCATTACGGCGGCAATCTGGTGCTGCATACGGCTTCGTCCGGCAGCATCTCGCATCTTTCGGAAATCTATCTCCGCCTCGACGATGGCGGGACCGTCGGGGTCGGCGAGGTCAGGGTGAACATCGCCTACCTCAACGGTTATGCGCCGGAGACCGTGACGCAAGCGGCGGTTGCCGCCGTCAGCACGATCGACTGGGCGCGCGATCCGGCCGACATGCTGGCGACGATGCCACAATGGGCCGCACGCTTCATTGCGCCTGTGCGGACGCTGATCGATTGCGCGCTGCATGACCTGATCGCCCGGCGCGCAGGCGTGAGCGTTGCGGCTTCGCTAGGCGAAACTCCCCCGGCGATCGTCTGGCCGACCAATCAGTCGCTTTTCATCTCGTCCGAGGAAACGTTTCTTGCTCAGGCGCAAGGCTATGTCGATCGCGGCTTCCGGGATCTGAAGGTGCGCGTCGCCGCCGGCCACTTTTCCGAGGATCTGCATCGGATCGCGGCATTGCGGGTCAAATTCGGCGACCAGATCAAGATCGCCGCCGACGCAAACGGCCGTTGGTCCGAATCTGAGGCGCTCGACAATCTCAAGGCGCTCGCTCTCTTTGGCCTCGTCTATGTCGAACAGCCCGTGCCGGCCGGTGACTGGAAGGCTATCGATCGCCTGGCCGCGCAAAGTCCAGTTCCGGTGATGCTGGACGAGGGCGTTGCCGGTCTCGACGATGTCACCAGGATCTGCGGCTACGGCGGCAAGGTCTGTGCGCACCTGAAGCTCGTGAAACTCGGCGGCATCGCCCCGACGGTATCGGCTGCGAGGCAGCTTGCCCGATCGAACGTGCCGTTCATGATCGGGCAGATGAATGAAGGCGGCTCAGCGACGGCCGCCACGCTTCACGTTGCCTGCGCGACGTCGCCCGCCTTTGCGGAGATCTACGGCGCCGACGGACTGATCGACGATCCCGTTTCAGGCGTTTCTTACGATAACGGCACGGTGCGGGCGAATGACGCGCCCGGTTTCGGCGTCGCTTTCAATCCCGCGACCACACACTTCATTGGAGACTACGGAAATGGATAGTGCAGGCGTCCTGCAAGGGGCAGAATCGGCTTTTCCCAAAACGGAATATGAGCAACGGGTCGCGCGAGCGCGCCGGTTGCTCGAAGCGGCCGGTATCGATGCCATGATCGTGACCGGACCGGAGAACATCTTTTATCTCACCGGTCAGCAAACGCCCGGCTACTACACGTTCCAGGCGCTGGTGCTGCCGGTCGACGGCGAGCCGGCCTTTGTCGTTCGTCAGCTCGAATATTTCAACCTCGTCGCCAACACTTTCATCGCGGGCGCGCAAGTTTACCAGGACGGCGATCAGCCGGTGAATTTTCTGGTCAACGTGATCAAGTCACGCGGTTGGGCTTCCAAGCGCATCGCCATCGACAAGCGCGGCTGGTTTCTGCCGATATCGACCTATGAAGCGCTGCGCGATCAGCTCGGCGACATCGGCGATGGCGCCGGCATCATCGAACAGTTGCGTATCGTCAAATCTCCCGCCGAACTCGAGAAGATCGCGACCGCTGCGGGCTATGTCGACGCCGGCATGCGCGCAGGACTAGCCGCGATCAAGGCCGGCGCCAGCGACAACGATCTGGTCGCGGCGATGATGGGGCAGGCGATTGCCGCGGGTTCCGAATATGTCGGCATGGAGCCGCTGGTTTCGGTCGGCCGCCGCTCCGGTGTTCCGCACGGTACCTGGCGTCGCTCCAAAATCGCTGCCAACGATCCCGTGTTTCTTGAAATGGCGGCGTGCCACGATCGCTACCACGCGGCGCTGATGCGTTGCGCCTGGCTCGGCGACGCGCCGCAGGTTGCGATCGACATGGAGCGGACCTGCCAGGATGGTTTGCAGGCGGCGATCGATGCGATCAAACCCGGCGAGCCCTGCGCAGCACCGCATCTGGCCTGTCAGGCGGTCATCGATCGCGCCGGCTATACGGAAAATTTCAAGAAGCGCGCGGGCTATAGCATCGGCATTTCGTTTGCGCCGGATTGGGGAGAAGGCGGCATTCTCAGCCTTTACACCGGCGTCACCACCGAACTGCGCCCGGGCATGACCTTCCACATCCCGGTGGCGGTGCGCATCTACGGACAATTCACGGTGGGCGTCAGCGAGACGGTCGTCGTCACGGAGAAGGGATGCCGTCCGCTCGGCAAGATCGCGCGGCCGATGCTTCGGCTTGCCGCCTGATCATCCATTACGCACACGAGGACAAAAGAGCATGAAGGATATCAACGAGTGCCAGGCGCGGCTGCGCGGCCTGTTCAACATCACCGTGACGCCGTTCAAGGCGGACGGAAGTTTCGACTACGCAGGCCTTTCCCGAAACATCGAGCGGGTGATCGGCCTCGGCTTTGACGGCATCCTGATCGGCGGCACCTACGGCGAATTTCCGGCGATGTCGACCGAGGAGCGCGCCGAAATGTTCCGGCGCGTCATCGACGTCGTCGGCGATCGGGTCCCAGTGATGCTGTGTACCGCGGGCTCGGATGTTCGCGTCGTCCGCGAATTGACGAAGCTGGCCGGAGAACTCGGTGGTCTGCCGATGGTGACGCCGCCGTTTGTGTCCGAAGTGACGGACGCCCAGATTGTCGCGTTCTTCCGCGATATCGTCCCGCTCTCGCACACCGGCGTGCTGGTCTACAACGCGCCCGGCATTGGCATCACGCTGTCGCCGGCGATCCTGGAGCAACTCGCAGATATCAACGGCGTGGTCGGTGTCAAACAGGGCGACCTGTCGCCAACCGCGATCGACCAGATCGCGAACCGGATCGGCGGACGCATCAGACTGTTCTGCGCTTCCGATCTTGCATTCCTCGGTCCGATGATGTGCGGGTTCGACGGTATCAGTTCGACCAATAGCTGCGGC
>DATHPL010000195.1:0-5969 GCA_035483915.1 Bradyrhizobium sp. | reverse complement strand
CTGGCGGTTCAACGTCGAGGGATCGTGGATCTGGAAAAAGAATTCCAGCAGCTTTCGATAGCTGATGACTTTCGGATCGAAGATGATCTCGACGGCTTCCGCATGGTTGCCGTGGTTGCGGTAGGTGGCGTTCGGCACCTCGCCGCCGGAGTAGCCTACCCGCGTTGAGATGACGCCGGGATACCGGCGCAGCAAATCCTGCACGCCCCAAAAGCAGCCGCCGGCAAGGATTGCTCGTTCCGTCGAAACTGTCATGTCTGTCCTCCTTCGGTTCGCTGCGGGCCGGCCCCGAGGCTCTACCAGGATAGCATAGTGAGGCTGGACGATACAGACGTGCAAATATTCACGAACGCCCGCTTTGCCAATACCGTCATCTAGTAACTAATAGGCGTTCTGCCGAAGGATTATCCGTCAGGGAACTACTGCTACGGCGTGTTGGCTACCCCTATAAACGCTAATGTCGGACAGTTTCGCACGGCGTGTGACATTGGCAGATATTGCCACCTTCGCCTTGATTGGCGTCGCTATTTGCAAATCTGTTTGCGGGCCGAGCTAAGTAATTCGTCTGAAAGTTTGGGTCGGCTTTTTTTCACGGCTCTGGACAAGAGAAGTGCGCCAACGATCCCACTCAGCAACGCAACGGCTCGTTGCCGTGCCTCTCGTTTATCTCCGTCCATCCGGCCTACGAATATCTCGAGATAGGCCTCAATTCCGTCGGCAAAGGCCGCCTGAACGTCTTTTCCGCTTCGCGCGGAATCGACCGGAAAGGCCGTTGCCGGACATCCTCCGGTGGAGGTGTCGCGGTGTGCGGGACTGAGATAATTGGCGAGGATCGAGTTCAGCGCTTTTTGCGGATCGTTCCCGGATGCGATGTCCTCGGACAGATTCTTTGCCGCATGATCGAATGCGCTGGCAACCGCTTCGGTCGCCAGGTCGTCCTTGGACTTGAAGTGGTTGTAGAATCCGCCATGCGTGAATCCGGATTCCTTCATGACATCCGCGACGGCAACATTTTCCACGCCCTGCAGCCTGAACATTCGCGAAGCCGTCTCGACAATCAGGCGGCGATTTTGCTCCGCCTGTTCCCTGGTTAAACGCAAAGCGCTGCCCTCCGGCTGAATAAACAAACAGTGATCCACTTGACATTAATGATGATCATCATCATTAATGTCAAGATTAATGATAGTTATCATCATTGATCGGGCGGCACGCACCTGTTTCAGGAGCTCCAATGCAGTTCACGAAATTTGGTCAGACAGGCTTAACCGTCTCTCGGATGATCCTCGGCACAGGAACATTCGGAAAACAAACGGATGAAGCAGAAGCCCATCGAATGCTCGACAAGGTAGCTGACGCCGGCGTCAACTTTATCGACACCGCCGACATATATCCTCCGGGTGCGGAGACGGGCACATCGGAAGTCATCACAGGACGCTGGCTCAGCAACAAGCGAGGCCGATTTATCCTGGCGACAAAGGGCGGCGGCGCAATGGGTCCTGCGATCTGGGACGCAGGCAATTCGCGAAAGCACCTTCCGGACGCCGTCGACGCCTCGCTACGCCGCCTCAAGACGGATTACGTCGACCTTTATCAATTGCACATGGACGATCCCGCGACGCCGCTCGACGAAATGGCGGAAGCGATGGACACGATCGTCCGCTCGGGCAAGGCCCGTTATATCGGCGTATCAAATTTCCTCGCCTACCGTCTGGCAATGGCGCTCGGACTGCAGGACGCACTGAAGTTGACGCGCTTTGTGTCCACTCAGCCGCGTTACAACCTGTTGTTCCGGGAGGTCGAGCGCGAACTTTTCCCATTGGCCCAGGAAGATGGAATTGCCGTGATTCCATTCAACCCCCTCGCTGGTGGGCTCCTGAGCGGTAGGTACAGACGCAGCGATACGCCCGAGAAGGGGCGTTTTTCCGCCGAGCTTGGCGGCTTCGGCAAGCTCTATCAGGCCCGGTACTGGCACGAGCGCGAGTTCGAGACGGTCGGCAAGATTCAGGAAATCGCCGAGCAGCAGGGAACGTCGATGGCGACCTTATCTGTCGCCTGGATACTCGCCAACCCCGCCATCACCTCGGTCATCCTGGGCGCCAGCCATATCGAGCAACTGACCGACACACTTGCCGCTGCGGATTACCAATTCGATAGCGCGGTGAAGGCGCAGCTGGACGACGTCAGCATCGAGTACCGAAGAGGCGACGCAGGCAAGTGAATGCCACAGCGAGCACCGTTGAGGAGAAGACCATGAGAATGATGCAGGCAACGCAGTTTACGGGATATCAGGGACTTGCGCGGCTCCGGCTGTTACTACTTACCGCCGTCGTCGCGCTGCTCGCCGCCACACCCGCCTTCGCTGACGCACCGCCCCGCGTTCGCGGCGTCGCGATTGGAGTCGATAACGACAGCATCACGGTCAAGGAGCGGGACGGCAGCACAGTCACGCTGAAAACCGGCGCCGACACCGCCTATGCCTACGTCGTCCCCTCAAGCCTCGACGCGATCAAGGTCAACGACTTCGTTGGCACCGCCGTCAAAGGGCCGATGAAGTCCATGGTCGCGGTCGAACTCGTGATCATCCCCGAAAGTATGCGCGCCGGGCGAATTAGCTATTACGGATGGGATCCGCTGCCCGACCCTGCCGCCGGGCAAACATCCGACACTACCGCAACCAGCATGACCAACGGCCTGGTATCGAACGTCGCGCCGGCGCCTCGCAAGCTGACGAACACCAACATGACCAACGGCATCGTCGCTGCCGAGAGTGGCGGCGCGGCTGGCCTGACACTCACGGTCAGCTACGACGGCGGCGGCAAGCGCTTTCGGATCACCGTGCCGCCTACCGCGCCGATCACGCGCTTCGAGGTGGCCGATCGATCGGCCGTCGCCATAGGATCCAGCGTTTTCATCAAAACCAATCCGGGCAATCAGGCTGGCCTTGTCACCGTCGGCAAGGGCGTTACGCCGCCGATGTAGATCCGCCGGAGCGAAGAGGCGACGCAGGCAAGCAGGTGCAGAGGCAAGCAACAGTTCAGGAGAAGCTCATGAGGATGATCCAGGCAGCGCAGTTCACGGGATATCAGGGGCTCGTGCAGGTTGATGCCCCCAAGCCCCAGCTCACCGATGGGCGGGTTCTTGTGCGCGTGACCGCCGCTGGCGTCACGCCACTCGATCATACCATCGTGTCCGGCGGCCATCCGCGCGCAAAGGCACCGTTGGTACTCGGCAACGAGGGCGCAGGCGTGATCGAAGATGCGGGCGCCTCGGGGCTCGCTCCCGGCAGCCGGGTCGCCTTCACCGGCGGCTATGGCGTGGCTGAAAACGGATCGTGGGAAGACTATGTCGCCGTCCGGACTGACGACCTGTTGCCCGTTCCCGCCGGCATCGACGACGTACTCGCCGCCAGTCTTCCGGTCGCCTATCTGACTGCCCAGATCGCCCTCGATGACGCGAGCTTTGCTCCCGGCAAGACGGTTTTCGCGCCAGCGATCGGCGGCTCGGTCGGCAACGCCACCTATCAGTTGGCAAAGGCTCTCGGCGCGACTGCGGTGATCTCGACAGCTGGCAGCACCGCAAAAGCCACGCAAGCCCGCGATCGGGGTTATGCAGACATCATCGACCTCAGTGCGGAGAACATCGGCGACGGAGTTCGGCGGATCACCGACGGCAAGGGCGTGGACATCGTGATCGAGAGCCTGGGCGGCACTTTCTTAGGTGACGGTCTCAGCTCACTGGCAGTCGGCGGCACACTCGTTACGATCGGCTATACCGCGGGCCGCAAAGCCGCCATCGATGTCACCGACCTGATCTGGAAGCGCGCTCGCATGAGCGGATTCGCGCTCCTTGTGCAGACGTCCACCGTGAAGCGGAAAGCCTGGGAACAAATCATGGCGCTGATCGCCAGCGGCGCTCTCGTGCCTGTCATCGCGCGGACCTATCCGCTTGAGCAAGCCACCGAGGCGCTGCGCTATCTCCACGAGGACCGTCCGTTCGGGAAGGTCATTTTGGTCCCATGATCTGACAGCGCAATTGAACTCGTGTTTTTCCCTCTGTGAGGGACGCGCCCCGCATCAAGGCCGGCCTCTTCCAGAGGCAACCTCATGCGTTGTTTAGCGTTCGTTCGAGAAATTTCGTGCAAACCGAATACATATTCGACGCACTCACATCTACTCTCAATCGAAATCCCTCTGGGCTAATCGCCCCAGGCGGACGAAACAGTCACGCTGCATCCGGTAAGCGCGCCGGGCGCAGCCGCGACAGTCGTCTTCCTTGCGGGCTGTCGCATCCCGGATGCGATCAAAATAGAGGCTGTTCGGCCAGGGTCGACGAACTTCTCTCGTCGTGACCGAGCAGTAGGATTCCAAGTTCTCGCATTTGGCAACGCTAGCTGAGAGAATCCGATGCACCCAACTTCACGACTTTCCAACCAAGGCAAACGCAGCCCCCGTATGACGCTCGAACAGAGCGAAATAACTACTACGACCAGGTCATGAGCTTGCCGTTCCCGAACTCTTAGTGTCCGGGCCCGAATAACAATCGACATTCAAACCCCGTTGCAAGAGCCGGACCGAACGTTGGACGGGTCTGCTCCCGTCTGCGCGCGTTGCGCCGTTGACTCAGGCAGGAAGCATGAAGGAGACAGCCATGTTGAGAGCGAGAGCACTAAAACTCCTGACCGGAGCGGCCGCCATCACCGTTGTCGCGTTTGGCGTCGCCTATGCGCAGCAGGGGCCGCGTGGCAAGTCGAGCTATATGGAAGTCGAGATCAATGAGCCGTTCTCGGCGATCTTCGCCCGCTTGTCGGCAGAGAAGCCGGAGGTCACGCGGGAGCATATGGCTGTTCTCAGCGAGCGATACGATCTGAGCGATCGGCCCGCCGCCGGCGTCACCATGGACCGCACGAAACCGGTGCAGGAAGGCGTTCGCATCAAGCTGCCCGCAGGAAAGAGCTGGGAGGCTCTTGCGGCGATGAGCCCGGAGCAGATTCGCGAGCAGAACGCGTTTCCCAAAGGATTCTATCCATTGCCCCACCCGAAGCATTCGGCGGGCGGCTTCGTGTTTCCGCATTTCGTGATCGACGAGATCAATCGGCAGGAAGGACGCGATCTTAAGCGGTTCGACGTCGAATACGACATCCCCGATCATTTCCTGCCGGAATTCCCGCCGGCAATGTATCTCAATCAGCGCACCGATCTCGGCGACGTCTCGCAAGGCAAGCTCGTCACCATCGAGAACTATTACGAACTGTTCAACGGCATTATTCCTCCCAAGCAACTGGAAGGCTTGCGACTGCTCGTCACGGCGTTCCCACAGCAGCAGTTCAACGCGACGGAGGATCGCCGATCGGAGAAGCCAAGCCGCGGTACAACGTGCTTCGATTGCCATTCGAACGGCCACACCAACAAGGCCACGCATCTGGCTCCCGATGCCCGGCCACAGGAATCCCGCCATCGCGTCGTCACCCCGACGCTGCGCGGCGTGCAAATTCAGCGGTTGTTCGGTTCGCAGCGGGCGCTGAAGACTGTCGAAGATTTCACCCAGTTCGAACAGGCCGGTGCGTATTTCGACGGCGACCACGTGATTGCGGCCAAGAAAGGCCTGAACCCTCTTGATCGGATCAGCCAAGTTGGCCTGATGGCGGAATTCCAGGAGGAGCTCGGCTTCCCGCCGGCACCGAAACTCGACGTTTTCGGCAAGCTCGATCCGAGCAAGTCCACGCAAGCGGAGATGCGCGGCCAAGAGATCTTCTTTGGCAAGGGCAAATGCGCTGCCTGCCATGCCGCGCCCTATTACACCGACAACCTGATGCACGACCTCAAGACCGAGCGTTTCTTCAAGCCCACGATGATCAACGGCTTGAGTGAAGTCGGTGATGGCGCCGTAAAGACGTTCCCGCTGCGCGGCATCAAGGATTCACCGCCGTACCTGCACGACGGGCGCCTTCTGACACTCGACGATACGGTCGA
>DATHPL010000194.1:0-7198 GCA_035483915.1 Bradyrhizobium sp. | reverse complement strand
CTTGGCGATATCGCCTTCCACATAGGTGGTCCGGCCGAGCGCAACGCCGAGCCCGTCGATGGCGGCCTGCACGGTCATCAGGATCAGGTCGAAGCTCAAGCCGCGCTGTTTCGAGATATCCGATGGCTGGCCGGCGGCGGTGAGCCACAGCCGCCAGTCGTCGTCATAGCCGCCGCTGGTGTGCAGCAACGTGTGATGGGCAAGGTCCTTCGGGGATTGCAGCGGCTTGTCGCCCTTCAACAGAGCCGGACTGCACACCGGAAACAATTCGTCGGCTGTCAGCCAGTCGGCGCGCAGGCCAACCCAATGTCCCCGGCCGTAGCGGATCGCGGCATCGACATCGTCGCGGCGGAAATCGACCAGGCTGGTCGAGGAGGTGATGCGGACATCGATCTCGGGATGGGCCCGCTGGAAGGACGACAGCCGGGGCAGCAACCATTTCGCGGCAAAGGACGCCAGCGTCGAAACCGTCAGCACCCGGTCCCCGTCTTTGCGCAACAGCCGGTCAGTGGCGAGCCGCAGATCGTTAAAGGCGGCGCGAATGCCCGGCAGATATTCCCTGGCCTCCGGCGTCAGCGTCAAACTACGATTCTGCCGGACAAACAGCCTGATCCCAAGCTCGGCCTCCAGCCGCCGGATCTGATGGCTGATCGCGGTCTGGGTAACGTTCAGTTCAGTTGCGGCTGCTGTGAAACTCAAATGCCGGGCAGCGGCCTCGAAGGCGCGTAATCCGTTGAGCGAGGGGAGGCGGGCGACCATGGCATCAATTCATGAGCTTATATCATGAATTATGAACCAAAGTGTCGTTTGTGGCAATGCCGAAACCTGCCCATTATACAGCGAAATTGTTGGATTTAGGAGGGCGAAATGTCCCTATGTTTATCCGAGACGGTGACAAATAATCATGAATCTGGCTTCCTGGCCCGGCTGGGTCACCAGTTTCACGTATGGGCCGACCGCTGGCAACAGCGCGACGAACTGACCCATTGGTCCGACCGGGACCTACATGATGTTGGACTGTCGTGGAGCGAAGTTGTCCGCGAAGCCGAGAAACCATTCTGGCGGGCTTGAACGCAGCCAAGGCCGGCGCCGCTTCTTCAAGAGGGCGCCGGCCAAATCCTTGAAATCCGGCGGGAGGCCGCCATGACAGCCGTCACTCTCTCTGAACTCCCACGCCATACCGATCGTCTGAGGCTGCGCGACGGCAGGACGCTGACCGTTCGTTTCGTCGGCGCCGACGAAGGCGAGGCGCTGCAACACTACTTCCGTCAGCTTTCAACGCGGTCGCGCCACAGCCGCTTTCTGGGTGCTATGAGCGAACTGTCGGGCAGCGAACTCGGGCATTTCATTCACGTCGGTGAAGACGATCGATTCAGCGTGGTCGCGGTCATGATGATCGAGGGCCGCGAGACCATCGTGGGCGAGGCCCGTTATGGATTCGATCCTGCCAACGCCAGTTTCGAGTTCGGCATTTCCATCGATGATCGCTGGCAGCGCCAGGGTATCGCCTCGGCTCTGCTCGGCAATCTAGAGTGCCGGGCGGCCGCGTTGGGTGCACGCCGCATGTTCGGCGACACTCTGCGTTCCAACGAGGCGATGATCACGCTGGCTCGTAAGTCCGGCTTTGCTTTCACGCGGCACCCCGATGACTGGAAGCTGGCGCGCTTCGAGAAGCCGGTGGACCCGATGCGCCAGGACATCCCTTGCGCAAGCTGGAAGCTTGCGGCTGAGCAGCGCGTGGCGGCGATGATGGCGTAGCATCCTGCATCGACGTCACTGCAAGGAGCAAAGCGACGAAGCAGTCCAGCTCGTTTCTCTAATCTGGATCGCTTCGCCGCCGCTCGCGATGACGGTGATCCGTAGACTTCAAAACTTCTCCACCCAGGGCCGCAATTCCAATTCCCAGGTCCATGCGCTTCTCGGCTGTTGCAGCACGTTCCAGTAACTCAAGGCGATCGCGTCGGGATCAAGCATGGAATCCGGCCGGTCGGCCGGCTCAACGCGGGCGGCGCTGCGAATGCCGCCATCGATCACGAAATGCGCGACATGAATGCCCTGCGGCGATAGTTCGCGCGCCATGCTTTGAGCAAGCCCGCGCAGCGCAAACTTTCCCATCGCAAATGACGCGGATTGCGCATAGCCCTTCACGCTGGCGGAGGCGCCCGTGAACAGGATGGCGCCGTGCTTGTTCGGTAGCATGCGCTTGGCTGCCTGTTGGGCCACCAGAAAGCCACCGAAGGCGCTCACCGCAATCGCCTGCGCCACCTCCGCCGGCACCAGATCGACAAACGGACCGCGCGCCCGGCCGCTTGCATTATAGACCACCACATCCGGCGTCGCGCTCTCGCGCTCGACCAGGCCAAACAGACGTTCGACCTCGTCGGGATCGGTCGCATTGCAGGCATAGGCGCGCGCGCTGGTTTCCGAACACAGCGCGCCGAGCTTTTCGATGCTGCGGGCCGCGAGCGAAACGCCAATCCCCTCGCGCGCGAACAGCCGCGCCAGCGAGGCGCTCAGGCCCGCACCGACACCGACGATCAGGGCATTCTTGTATTTTGGGGTCTCCATCGGATGTTCCTTACTTTTTTCCAGCGCGGGATATGCGATAGTCCGCCTCAACAGATGAGGAAGCGAGCCAGGGAATTCAATGCAGGAGCATTCGCAAAATCGCATTGCGAATTCCGATCTGGGCGGCACTAGCCTGCTGGCGCCGGACACCACGGGCATGAATTTCTACCGCGCGGATCCGGCCTTGGCGGACCTGTTACGCATCCACCTGCCGGAAGCCCTGTTTCGCCATATCGAGCCGCATCTTGATCGCTTGGGTCACCTTGCCGGCGGTCATCTCGATGAATGCGCGCGGCTCGCCGACCGGCATGTGCCGGTGCTGCATCAGCGCGATCGTTTCGGCCGCGATGTGCAATGGATCGAGTATCACCCGGCCTATCGCGAACTCGAGCGCGTCGCCTTCGGCGAGTTCGGTATTCATGCGATGTCGCTGCGCAAGGGCATCCTGGGCTGGCCCGACAAATACCCGGTCGCGGCCAAGCATGCCTTTACGTTTCTGTTCAATCAGGCGGAGTTTGGGCTGGGCTGTCCGATCAATGTTACTGACGGCTGCGCCAAGTTACTTTCGAATTTCGGCAGCGAGGCGCTGAAGGCGAAATATCTCGATGGCCTCCTGGCAACCGATATGGAGCGGCTGACCCAGGGCGGTCAATTCATGACCGAAAAGGAAGGCGGCTCCGACGTCGGCACGCTGACTACGGCCGCAGTCGCCGAAGGCGATCATTGGCGGCTCACTGGCGAAAAATGGTTCTGCTCGAACGCGGACGCCAAAATCGTGATGCTGCTGGCGCGGCCGGAAGGCGCGGGACCAGGCACACGCGGCGTCGGTCTGTTCCTGATGCCGCGAACGCTCGATGACGGCTCGCCAAATAATTATCGAATTGTGCGGCTGAAGGACAAGCTCGGCACCCGTTCGATGGCCTCGGGCGAGATCAAGCTTGAGGGCGCGATTGCGTACGCGGTCGGCAAGCTCGACCGCGGCTTTGTTCAGATGGCCGAGATGGTCAACTCCTCGCGGCTCTCCAATGGCGTGAAGTCGACGGCCTTGATGCGCCGCGCCTGGCATGACGCAATGACGGTCGCCAGAAATCGCGTGGTGTTCGGCAGCCGCATCATCGATCTGCCGTTGGCGCGCCGGCAGCTGATGAAGATCATGCTTGCCACCGAGCAGGCGCTGTCGATGAGCTTTTTAACAGCGGATGCGCTCGATCGCGCCGAGGCCGGCAGTCAGGACGCCGCTCTCCTGCTGCGGATTCTGACGCCGACGCTGAAGTTTCGCGCCACGCGCGACGCCCGCAAGGTCTGCGGCGATGCCATGGAGATGCGCGGCGGCATCGGATATATCGAGGAATTCGCCACCGCCAGATTGTTGCGCGATGCGCATCTCGGTTCGATCTGGGAAGGGACCGGCAACATCGTCGCCATCGATGCGCTCACGCGGGCGATCGGCCGCCATGGTGCAGATAGCGCGCTTGGGGCCGATCTGCATGCCAGGCTCGACGACAGTGCCGGCGTTCCCGTCGCCTTTCGAGATCGTTTGCGGGGGCTCATCGATTCGGCCATCGGCTTTGCGCGCAAGGTTGCCGGCCACAGCGAGAACGAAGCCGAGGCGCGGCGCGCCACCAGCCTGCTATATCACGCGGCGAGCGCGGTCGCGCTGGCGTGGGAGGCGCACCGCATCCACGAGATGCGCGGCGACGCGCGCAGGCTGTTGTTGTCGCGGCTCGTGATCGATCACCGGCTGGCTTCAGGGGACCCATTCCGGTTGGCGGAAGACGGCAAGCAGCGAGCGATCGCGGACGCCTTGCTCGGCGAACGCGCGATCGACATGGCGGAGGCCGGTGAGCTGGCTTCATAGAGATCAAGCGGCTTCATAGAGATCAATCGTCAAACGCCGGCGGCGGTACGAAGCCGCCGAACTCGCGCTCGATCAGCTCAGCGAACTTTAACAGTGTCCGGTCTTCCAGCCACGGACCGATGATCTGAACACCGACCGGCAGCCCCTCGGGCGAAAGGCCGAGCGGTAGCTGGGTTGCGGGCAAGCCAGTCAGATTGGCGATGCCGGACCACGCCATCTGATCGGGATAAGGAAAGTCCCGGCCGTCGATCTTGATGCGGCGCTTCTCTTGCTCCGCCGAGTGGTCATGCGGAAAGGCCGGCGTCGGCATGATCGGGCAGATCACCGCATCGAAGCTTTCGAACAGAGCGCGCCATTGCGCCCGCAACTGCGACCGTGCGCCGTCGGCTATCACCCAATCGCGATGGCTGAGCGCGATGCCGCGCAAACGCTCGGCTTGCAGGCTGGTCGCCTCGGCGGGCAGGTTGGCGGCTGCGGCCACCGCGGCGGCATAGACCTCCGGCGGGAAGGTGACCGAGAGGAACGACAGTAGCATCCGCAAAAAAAGGCGGGAGGTAGCGGTCAAGTTTGGCCATAACGGGTTTTCGCGCGCGATCGTCGCGCCGGCCTTCTCGAGGCCGACGGCCAGGTTCTCGATCGCCGACCGCATTAACGCCCCCGTCGGCATCACCGGATCGCTATCGATCACCAGCACACGGAAGTTCTTCAGCGCATCATGTCGCGCCGCCGGCAGCGACAACTTGTAAGCCTTGCCGGCCTCCAGCGGATCTGGCCCCGCGATGACGTCGAGCAGAAGCGAAAGGTCAGCAGCGCTTCGCGCCATGGGCCCGATCCCGCCCATATCGCGATCGTGTGGCAAGGGTGGGAATGGCGGCGGTGTGTGGCCACGGAAAGGCACAAGCCCCTGCGTCGGTTTGTGGGCGAAGATGCCGCAGTGAAAGGCTGGCACACGCAGTGATCCAGCGAGGTCCGTACCCAGCGAGAGCGCCCCGTAACCGGCCGCGAGCGCCGCGCTCGATCCGCCCGAAGAGCCGCCGGGCGTGCGGCTGAGGTCGTAGGGATTATCGGTGGTGCCGTAGATATCGTTATAGCTCTGCCAGTCGCCGAGCCCGAGCGGCACGTTGGTCTTGCCGAGAATGACGCCACCGGCGTCCTTGATGCGCGTGATCGCGAGCGCGTCTTCCTTGGGACGATAATCCTTGTGAGCCGGAATTCCCCAGGTCGTCGGTAATCCGGCAACGTTGAAGGATTCCTTCACCGTCAAGGGAATGCCAAGCAACGGCCGGCTCTCGCCGCGGGCGAGTGCTGCGTCGGCTGCGCGGGCGGCATCGAGCGCGCGGTCGAAATCGCGGACGCAGATCGCGTTGATTTTACCGTCGTGGCGCTCGATGCGCGCGATCGCGTGCTCCGCCAACTCGACGGCAGAGACCTTTTTTCGTGCGAGGGCGTCCGACAGCTCTGTTGCGGTCGCAAAACTCCATGGCGATCTGGTCACGCCGTTCTCCGGTCTTCGTTGCCTGGACCGCAATAACGCTTGGCGAAGGTGACGGTTGCTAGTGCCCCGATTCCGAAGTTCGTCTCATCTTGCGGCCCCGCATTTACGAACGTTGGAATCGAAGGGACAGAAAGGACACCAGCAAACTTAATGATCTAATGTGGCTTTGGTTCAGAAGTCCGCATGAAGAACTCGCCGCAGCAATAATGCGGACTTCTGAACTGTCACAATGACCGGCGTCGCGGTCGCCAGCTTTTTCTAGGCCGCCCCGATTAGAATGCCGACGGCAAGCACGATGACGCCGCCGAGCACGATCTGGAACACCGCCTGGAGGAACGGCGTGTCCATGTAGCGCGCGCGGATATAGGCAATGGCCCAGAGCTCGAAGAAGACCACGACGCCCGCGATGGCGGTCGCGATCCAGAAGGCATTGGCCCAGCGGTCGGGTACCAGATAAGGCATGGAGTGACCAAGGCCTCCGAGTGCCGTCATCACGCCGCTCGCCGCGCCGCGCAGCCACGGCGAGCCGCGGCCGGTGAGCGAGCCGTCATCGGACAAGGCTTCCGCAAAGCCCATGCTGATGCCAGCGCCGATCGAAGCGGCGAGGCCGACCAGAAAGGTCGGCCAGTTCTGGTGCGTGGCGAACGCCGCGGCAAATAGCGGCGCCAGCGTCGAGACTGATCCGTCCATCAGTCCGGCAAGGCCCGGCTGCACATATTGCAGCACGAAAACGCGACGGCGTGTCTTGTCTTCTTCAGCACGCACGTCCGGGGTGAGGATTTCGTCGGTCAGCTTGGCGGCGACATGCTCGTGGCCTTTTTCGGCTTCCGCGAGGTCGGCGAGCAGCCGGCGGACGCCGACATCCTGGGTCTGCTCGGCGGCCTTGATATAGAATCGCTCGGCCTCGAACTCCATCGTCGAGACCTCCTTGCGGATGGCGTCGAGTGATAGGTTCTTGGTCAACCAGATCGGGCGGCGGCGTAAGAAGCCTTTGACGTTGTCGCGACGGATCGGCGGCAGATTTTGGCCGAAGCGCTGCTCGTACATTTCCAGCAGCATATGGCGGTGGCCTTTTTCCTCCTCAGCCATCTGTTCGAACAGCTTGGCCGATTCCGGATAACGCTCCATGAGGTCTTCCGCGAAGCTCATGTAGATACGGCTGTCTTCCTCTTCCGAGGCGATCGCCACCGCCAGAACTTCGCGTTCGGTCAAATCGGAAAATTTCTTCACGGCGCGGCCTTTTTAGCTAGTTTAGAATAATTCTAAACTATATAGCG
>DATHPL010000193.1:0-3990 GCA_035483915.1 Bradyrhizobium sp. | reverse complement strand
GATCGAGGCGGCACTTGCGCACAAGGGACCCGTATTGGTCGACGTGGTCAGCGCTCGCCAGGAGCTCGCCATGCCTCCGACGACAACTGTCGATCAAGCCTATCATTTTGGGATGTTCATGATGAAGGCTGTTCTCGACGGTCGGGCGACGGAGCTGATCGACCTCGCAAAGGTTAATCTGACGCGCTGAATCGTATAAATGGAACGATGACATGATGCGGGTCGTGCTCCTGCCTTTCGCGATCTCGTTCCGCATGGTCTGTCCGACGTGATGGCGGCTGTCATCGACGACTACGCTCGCCAACTCTTCGGCCTGGCAAAGGTCAGCAAGTCGTGCTGAGCCTTGTCAGGAAGGAATGAAGACGTGATAGGGACCGCGTTTTGGCTCCCGGGCGCAGGCGGACGCCCGGTTTCGCTCGTCCGCCCCTCGCGGAAGCGTCCATTCTCGTTTCGTTTGTGATGCTCTCGTTTGAGCAGCTTGCTATGGAGGAGCGCGCGGTCCGTGTGAGGCCGGACCCGTAAGGGTTTGAAAATATTATTATTTTCTTGTGTAGTTACCGCAATTAATAGTTCAGAACGTAACTTAACAAGCCATAACGGGCGGTCTGGGGCATCCTCGGTTTAACCGGGAGGATGTGCCATGGACGGACCTCAAGCGACGCCGGATACTTCGTCGACCGACCTGGCATTCGGCTACCTGGCGAGCAGCCTTGCACATCTCCTTGAAGCGGCGAGGCGTGAGCTGGAGCATGACCACGAAGCGGCGAAGGCATCCCTTGCTGCTGCTTCGACCATCCTGCAATCCGAGATTGAACGCCATTCGGGGGCAAAGCAGTCGGGAACGGCGGGGCTTACGGGCTGGCAGATCGCCCGGGTGCGGGCCTTCATCGACAAGAATTTGCATCGCACGATTCATACCCGGGATCTGAGCGCGGTTGCGCGGAGAAGCCCGGCTCATTTCTCGCGGTCGTTCAAGCTGACATTTGGCGAACCGCCGCACGCCTACGTGGTCAAGAGGCGTCTGGAGAAAGCCTGCAATCTCATGGTGACCAGTTCGGCTTCGCTCAGCGAAATCGCCCTGAGCGCGGGGTTTTCGGATCAGGCGCATCTTTGCAAGTTGTTCAGGCAGGCCTTTGGCCAAAGCCCGGCCAATTGGCGGCGCGAACGGGAGATGCAATAAGAAGGATCAAATCCCGCGAGCCGGCACCGATCGGAAATATCCCATGGGCGAGGAGAGCCGGAAAGTTCTGAGCTTCGGTCCATTCGAGCTTTCGATTGGTAGCAGGCTTCTGAGGAACGGCACCAAGACCGTACCCCTCGGGGCGCGCGCCATGGACATCCTCATTTCCCTGGTCGAGCAGCCAGGCACGGTTATCGGCAAGCACGATTTGATTGACTGCGTGTGGCCCAACCAAAGGGCTGACGAGATCAGCCTTCGCGTACACGTTTCGGCTTTGCGAAAGGCGCTGGCTCAGGGCGACCCCAGCAGGCGGTATATCGCAAACGTACCGGGGCGCGGCTACAGCTTTATCGTCCCGATCGCGACGGCTTCTTTACAGACGCCCGAATTTGAGCCGGCGCCGAATGCGGGGTTGCCCGCTCGCTTGGAGCGCATGGTCGGTCGCGAAGAGACCGTTGCAACGATCAAGGCGAGGCTTGCTGAGCAGAAGTTTGTTTCGATTGTCGGGCCCGGAGGCATAGGGAAGACGACCGTAGCGCTTGCGGTCGCTCATGAGATACGTTCCGCCTTCGACGGTGAAGTTCGTTTCGTGGACCTCAGTCCGCTCGATGACGCGTCTCTCGTCGCACCTGCCGTGGCGAGTGCGTTCGGCCTTGCGATACAAACGGCTGACGTCCTTCCGCTTTTGATCGACCGGTTGGCTGGAGCTCCCAAGCTCCTTGTACTCGACAGCTGCGAACATCTCATTGATGGCGCTTCCGCCCTTGCAGAAAAGCTCTTCGGCCATGTACCCACACTGCACCTGCTTGCGACCAGTCGCGAGGCATTGCGCGTCGAGGGAGAAAACGTCCACGAACTCGCCGCGCTTGCATGCCCTCCGGAAGATCAGACGATCCTGGCCTCGGATGCTCTGAAATATCCCGCCGTTCAATTGTTGGTCGACCGCGTCAGAGCCCTGCAACGGCAATTCGATTTGCGCGATATGGAGGCGCCGGTTGCCGCTGGAATCTGCCGGCAGCTGGACGGTATTGCTTTGGCCATCGAACTCGCAGCGGGCAGGGTAGACGTTTATGGCCTCGACAAGACCGCGAGTTTGCTGGATGGCCACTTGAATCTGTCGTGGGAGGGACGCCGGACGGCGATGCCGAGGCATCAGACGTTAAACGCGACGCTGGAATGGAGCTATGACCTTCTCAACGAGGAGGAAAGGCACGTACTGAACAGGCTGAGCGTCTTCTCCGGCGGATTCACCTTCGAGGCCGCGGTTGCCGTCATAGCCGATGACTCAGTCGACGAAGCAAAGGTGGCCGACTGTCTTTGGGAGCTGCGATCGAAGTCGATGATTGCCATCTACGGGCAGAACGCGCGACTGCGCCTGCTCGACACTACTCGCGCCTTTGCCGCGAAGCGGTTGGTCGAAGGAGGAGAGCAGGGTGTCTTCCGCCGCCGCCACGCCCTTTATTTCAGCGACCTGTTTAGACGGGGAGCCTCGATGGACGTGTCGAACTGGCCGAAAGCGCTTGGGATCGAGGTCGGCAATCTCAGGGCCGCCATGAACTGGGCATTTTCCGGCGAAGGCGATGCGAAAGTCGGCGTTGATCTCGCCGCGGCTTCGGCGAGCACCTGGATCGGGATGTCGCTGCTGACGGAGTGCCGAGAGTGGATGGCAAAGGCAATTAGCCGGCTCGACCTCATGAATTCGGGTTCGCGGCAAGAGATGATCATTCAGTCCGCGCTGGCAAGCAGCATGATGTTCACGCTTGGCATGACCGAGGAGTCATACGCCGGCTGGGCCAAGGCGAGGCTTCTCGCCGAGGACCTCGGCGATGTCGAATATCAGCTGGCTTCGTTCCTTGTTCTCTGGGCGCACAGGATTAGGCTTCCGCGATACGCTGAGGCAATCGAATTGGCGGAACGCTGCGGTGAGATCGCCGAGGCGTCCGGCGATCGCGGCGCCGTCGCGACCGCGAACTATATGCGCGGGATAACCTACCACCACACTGGGCGATTATCGCAAGCCGAAGGCTTGTTTGAGGCTTCCCTCCATCACGATGTCGAAGCGTCCCGACGGGCCATCATCGAGCGATTTGGCTACGATCGCAAGACGGACGCATTGGCCGTTTTGGCGAACCTGGTTTGGCTGCGAGGGTCACCCGATCAAGCGCGCCGGCTAGGCCGGATGTCGATCGCCGAGGCTCGCCAACTCGATCAGGCGGTGCCGCTCTGCGTTGCGCTCGCCTGGACGGGCTTCAATGCGTATCTGACAAATCCCGAGGGCGACGAAACTAACGCGCTTGCCGACGAACTTGTGGAACACGCCGGGAAGCACGGGGTCGACAGCTATTACGGCTTCGGCCTTGCGATGCAGGCGCTCGGCAGGATCAGGCAAGGAGAGACCGAGGCGGCCAGCGATTTGCTTTATTCCGGATTGGAGAAGCTGTCTGCGGCGCGCTACGGTGTTTTCCATCCGATCCTGCAGGCAGAGTTTGCAAGATGTTTGGCGGTTCTCGGCTACACCCGGCAGGCTGTCGCGGTCTTCGAGCGCGCGAAAATCGAACTCGATGACGAAAACCAGCTTTTTGTCCCCGAGTTGCTCCGGATCAGGGGTGAACTGGCCTTGAGCGGCAACGAAGGGCTGGCGGTTAGCAAAGAATACCTTCTCCGTGCGCTCGAGATGTCGGACAGGCGAGGAAGCTTGTCGTGGACGCTGAGAACGGCGACGAGTCTCGCCATAGCCGAGACGTCGGATGCGGGAAGGGACGAGGCCCGTTCGATCCTGCGAGCCACGCTTGTGAAATTCCGTGATGGAT
>DATHPL010000192.1:0-9196 GCA_035483915.1 Bradyrhizobium sp. | reverse complement strand
GTTGCAGTGAAGCAGTTTGAGGCTCCCCACCCTAATGACCAGTGATGTTGTAGCTCCCGCCCCGGAAACGACGGCGGCTAACGGGCATGGCGAGGTCCATTCAACGGCCAGCCTGAAGGCCCTGCTGATCGGCAGCATCGGTGTCGTTTACGGGGATATCGGCACCAGCCCGCTTTACGCGTTGCGGGAGGCGGTGGTCGCCGCCAGCGGGCCCTCGGGCGTCGTCGATCCGGCGGCGGTGCTGGGCGTCGTCTCGCTGATCCTGTGGGCGCTGATCATCGTCGTGACGATGAAATATGTCGTCGTCCTGCTTCGCGCCGACAACCACGGCGAGGGGGGTACGCTGGCTTTGATGGCGCTCGCGCAGCGCGCGGTCAGCCGTGGCGCGTCCACCATCGTCCTGCTCGGTATTATCAGTGGTGCTCTATTTTACGGCGACGCGGTGATCACCCCGGCGCTGTCGGTGCTCTCGGCGATCGAAGGCATCAAGCTCGTCACGTCGGCGTTCGATCCATACGTGGTGCCGCTCACCGTGCTTATCCTCCTGGTGCTGTTTGCCGCGCAGTCGCGCGGCACCGCCCATGTCGCGGCTTTTTTCGGGCCGATCATGTGCGTCTGGTTCGGCGTCATCGCGATCGGGGCGATCATTCCGGTCATGAAGCATCCCGAAATTTTTCTGGCGCTTAATCCCGTGTTGGCCGTCTCCTTCATGCTTCATCACGGCTTGATCGGTTTCGTAACGCTGGGCGCGGTGTTTTTGGCGGTTACTGGCGCGGAGGCGCTCTATGCCGACCTCGGTCATTTCGGCAAACGGCCGATCCAGATGGCATGGCTTTCCATCGTATTGCCGTCGCTGGCGTTGAACTATCTGGGGCAGGGTGCGCTCGTCATCGCCGATCCCAAGGCGATTGAAAATCCGTTTTTCCTGATGTTCCCGGATTGGGCGCTGATCCCGATGGTCGCGCTCGCCACCGTTGCCACCGTCATCGCAAGTCAGGCGGTGATCACCGGCGCCTATTCGCTGACGCAACAGGCGATTCAACTCGGCCTGCTGCCGCGATTTGAAATCAGGCACACGTCTGAATCGCAGTTTGGACAGATCTACATTCCGCGCATCAACATGCTGCTTTTTATCGCGGTGGTGTTGCTGGTCGTCATGTTCCGCTCGTCGAGTGCGCTCGCCTCGGCCTACGGCATCTCGGTGACCGGCACCATGGTGGTGACGGGGATGATGGGATTCGTCGTGGTGTGGAAGGTATGGAAGTGGTCGCCGATTGCCGCCGCGGCGCTGATTGCACCGTTTCTGTTTCTCGATTTGACGTTCCTTGCCGCAAATCTCCTCAAGGTGCTGGAAGGCGGCTGGGTTCCGTTGGCGCTCGGCTCCATCGTCATGCTGCTGATGTATACGTGGCGTCGCGGCAGCAGGCTGTTGTTCGAGAAGTCCCGCAAGCTTGAGTTCCCGTTGGCCGACCTGGTGGCGATGCTGGAGAAGCGGCCGCCCCAGCGCGTTCCCGGCACCGCCGTTTTCCTCACCAGCGATCCCGTCAGCGCGCCGACCGCGCTGATGCATAGTTTAAAACACTACAAGGTGCTGCACGAGAAGAACGTCATTCTCACCATCGAGGCCGCGCCGACCCCGCGCGTCGATCCGTCGGAACGCGTCAGACTGGAACAGGTGAGCAATACCTTTACCAAGGTCACGCTGCGGTTCGGCTTTATGGAATCGCCGAACGTGCCGAAAGCGCTGGCGATTGCCCGCAAGCTCGGCTGGCAATTCGATATCATGTCGACGTCCTTCTTCCTGTCCCGCCGCGCACTGAAGCCCGCCGCGCACTCCGGAATGCCGCGCTGGCAGGATCATCTCTTCATTGCGCTGAGCCGCACTGCCAACGATGCAACCGACTATTTCCAGATTCCGAGCGGTCGCGTGGTCGAGGTCGGGACGCAGGTCACCATTTGAGCCAGAGCTGGCGGCGATTTGTGTTGCCGGGCGCTTGATTTTCCGTTTGCTAGTGTGGTGGATTGACGACCGACAAGCGGGCGTTCGAGTGGAGGAAGTGCGTGACGGAGCAAGGGCATCAGGTTCACGATTTGGCGGCCGAAGAGGTATCGCGCGGCATGGCCGAAGGGCGCTATCTCCTGGTCGATGTGCGCGAGCCCAATGAAGTAGCGGCCGATGCCTATCCCGGCGCGGTCGTGGTGCCGCTGTCGAGCTTCGATCCGCAAGCCATTCCCGATCCGAAGGGCAAACAGGTGGTATTTGCCTGCCGGTCCGGCAAACGATCGGTGACCGCCTCGCTGGCGGCGCAGGCTGCCGGACTTCCTTACGACAAGCACCTCGCAGGCGGGATGCTGGCCTGGAAAGGCGCAGGTTTGCCGACGAATTCGGGCGGCTGATCATTCCCATGACTTCGCTGAACAAGGTTTTTGGCGACCTGCCGGTTACCGTCTTCGAGGCGATGTCGCAGCTTGCCCGCGACAACAACGCCATCAATCTCGGTCAGGGTTTCCCCGACGATCCCGGGCCGGAAGACATCCGCAAGGCCGCGGCCGATGCCGTGATGAACGGCAACAACCAATACCCCTCGATGATGGGTATTCCGGAATTGCGGCAGGCGATATCGGCCCATTATCAGCGCTGGCATGGCCTCAGCCTCGATCCGATGACCGAGGTGATGGTGACGTCGGGCGGCACCGAAGCGTTGACCTCGGCCATCCTGGCGGTGGTCGAGCCCGGCGACGAAGTGGTCGTCTTCCAGCCGGTCTATGATTCCTACCTTCCGATCATCCGCCAGGCCGGTGGCATTCCGCGTCTGGTTCGGCTTGAGCCGCCGCATTGGCGGTTGAGCGAGGAGGCGCTGCGCAGCGTCTTCACCCACAAGACCAAGGCGGTTCTGTTCAACAATCCGCTCAACCCGGCCGCCGTCGTCTACCCGCGTGAAGATCTCGAATTGCTGGCGCGCTTCTGTCAGGAATTCGATACGGTCGCGATCTGCGACGAGGTCTGGGAGCATGTGATCTTCGACGGGCGGGCGCACATTCCGCTGATCACGATTCCCGGCATGCGCGATCGCACTATCAAGGTCGGATCCGCGGGCAAGATATTTTCGCTCACCGGCTGGAAGATCGGCTTCGTCTGCGCCGCGCCGCCGTTGTTGCGGGTGGCAGCGAAAGTGCACCAGTTTCTCACCTTCACCACCGCGCCGAACCTTCAGGTCGCGGTCGCTTACGGTCTTGGCAAGCCGGAAGAGTATTTTCACCAGATGCGCAAGGATCTCGCGCGCAGCCGCGACCGGCTGACCAGCGGGCTGGAACGCCTCGGCTTTCCGGTGCTGCCCTCGCAAGGCACCTACTTTCTCACGGTCGATTTATCGCCGCTCGGTTTGAACGAAACCGATGAGGCCTTCTGCAAGCGCATCGTCACCGACTACAAGGTTGCGGCCATTCCAGTGTCGGCCTTCTACGAACGGGATCCCGTGACGACGGTGGTGCGTTTCTGTTTTGCCAAGCGGGACGCCACGCTCGATACCGCGCTGGAGCGTTTGTCCGACGCGGTGCATCGGCGATAGCGGAGACAGGATGCCGTCCCGCCCGCGCGCCCTGTCCAAAATCCGGTTGGTTTTTGCGGCCGCGCTGTTGGCGTTGCCGGCTTGCGCGAACGCTGAGGAGCGCACGGTCAATTTCTACAATTGGTCGAGCTATATGGCGCCCGGCGTGCTGGAAGACTTCACCCGCGAGACCGGCATCAAGGTCGTCTACGACACCTTCGATGCCAACGAGACGCTGGAAACCCGGCTCCTGGCCGGCAAATCCGGTTATGACGTGGTGGTGCCGACGGCCTATTTCCTGCAACGCCAGATCAAGGCCGGCGTTTTTCAGAAGCTCGACAAGTCGAAACTGCCGAACCTTGCCAATGCGTGGCCGGTCGTGACCGCGCGGTTATCCACTTACGATCCGGACAACCAATACGCCGCCAACTACATGTGGGGCACCACCGGCATCGGCTATAACGTCAAGATGGCGGAGACCATCCTCGGCCCCGGCGCGGCGATCGATAGCTGGGATGTCGTCTTCAAGCCGGAGAACCTCGCCAGGTTCAAGGATTGCGGCGTTCACATGCTGGACTCGCCGGACGATATTTTCCCCGCTGCGCTCAATTATCTCGGCCTCGATCCGAACTCGACGAAACAGGCCGATTTGGAGAAGGCCGCCGATCTCGTCGGGAAAATCCGCCCCTTTGTTCGCAAGTTTCATTCTTCCGAATATCTGAGCGCGCTGGCAACCGGCGAAATCTGCCTGGTGGTCGGTTGGTCGGGTGATATCTTGCAAGCCCGAAGCCGCGCGGCGGAAGCCAAGAACGGAGTTGCGGTCGGCTATGCGATCCCGAAAGAGGGCGCGCAAATGTTCTTCGACAATCTTTCAATTCCAACGGATGCCAAGAACGTCAACGAAGCCTACGAGTTGATCAACTTCCTTTACCGGCCCGACATCGCCGCAAGGAATTCGAATTTCCTGTCTTACGCGAACGGAAATCTGGCCAGCCAGAAACTCCTCGACCCGAAAATCCTCAGTGACAAGAATATCTATCCGGACGACGCGATGCTCGCAAAGCTCTTTGTGATCACTGCGCGTGATCCTGCGACCCAGCGCATCATCAACCGTCTCTGGACCAAGGTGAAGACAGGGCGCTAGTCCAACAGCGTCAAAGCCCTCATGGTGAGGAGGCGCAAACGCGCCGTCTCGAACCATGAGGCCCCGATGTCGCCTCATCCTTCGAGACGCCGCTTGCGCGGCTCCTCAGGACGAGGAAAGGCAGCCTATTAATCGATAGGACTAGCCTCTTGCTCTCTACCGCCAGCGGCGATGCAGCCACAGCCATTGATCCGGATATTCGCGAATCCATCCCTCGATCACCGAGGTGATCGCCTGCATCGTCTGCGGGACGTCGATTTGCCCCGATGCATCACGCACCGGCGCAACCTCCTCCGAAAGTTCGGCGCGGAAGCGATCATTGGGCAGGCGGATGATGCGCGTGCCGTGAATCGGACAGTCGATTTGCCGCAACAGACGCGCCAGCGTCGGGTTGGCTTTGGTCTTTCGGCCGAAGAACGTCACTTCCACGCCATTGGTGAAATACTGGTCCACCAGCATCGCCACATGCTGGCCTTTGCGCAGTGCTTCCGCCATTTTCAACGGCGCGTCGCGGCCGGCGGGAATAAGCGTTCCCATCTTTACCGCGCGCAATTCCTCGATAATGCGGTTGGCGGAGGCGCTGTTCGGGCGACGAAACAGGACGGCTGCGTCCAGTCCATGCGCCACCGCCGCCACGGCCGGCAACTCCCAATTGCCGAGGTGAGCCGCGAAGATCAACGCAGGTTTTCCGGCCAGGCGCAGCTGGGCGAACAGCTCATGCGTACGCGGCCCGATTTCGATCCGGCTTTTTTCCGGAAAAGCAGGGTCGTGCTCCCAGATATGATCGAGATGGGCAAACTCGGCGCCCAGGCGCCCGAGGTTATCCCAGACGCCGGTCAAAATGGTCTCGATCTCTTCCGGCGATTTTTCCGGGAAGGCTGCCGTCAGATTGGCGCGGCCGATCCGCTGCTCGCGAGTCAAAGGACCGATCAGGCGGGTGACGCGGCCGAGAAAGTTGGCGGTCTTGACCGGATCGAAATAGCGCGCGGTGCGCAGAAGGACGATGGTCGTGACTCCCACCAAGCCATCGACGACGGACCGGGTCGCGTCGCGAATTCTGGCTTTGGCGCGAAGCAGCAGAGGGTGCATTGGGGTCAACGATGATCAGACCGGAAGCGTGCCGGCCATAGCGTCCAGCGCTGGACGGAAGCGGTTCAGGCCAAGCTCGAGCTAAGCCGGTTCACGGGTCAGAATAAGCGAGGCGTTCTGACCGCCGAAGCCGAAAGAATTCGACATCACGGTGCTGATACGCGCATCGCGGGCTTTGTTGGGGACGACATCGAAAGGAATCGCGGGATCCGGAATATCGTAGTTGATGGTCGGCGGAATTCTCTGGTGCTCAAGCGTCAGAAGCGAGAACACGGCTTCCACCGCGCCTGCCGCCGACAGCGTGTGCCCGACCATCGACTTGTTCGACGACACCGGGATTTGCTTGGCGCGCTCACCGAACACGGTCGATATGCCCAGATATTCCATCTTGTCGTTCTCGGGCGTTCCGGTGCCGTGAGCGTTGATATAGTCGATCTGCTCGGACGCAATGCCGGCATCGGCCAGGGCGTTGCGCACGCATCCGATGATCGGCTTGCCGTCGGGGCTTGATCGGGTGCGGTGGAAGGAATCGGCCAACTCGCCGCAGCCGGCGACGATGCCGAGGATAGTCGCACCACGTGCGGTAGCGGCTTCAAGGCTCTCCAGGACCAGGGCGCCGGCGCCTTCCGCCATCACGAAGCCGTCGCGATTCTTCGAAAAGGGCCGGGCGGCGGCGTGCGGCGGTTCGTTGTGGGTCGACAGCGCCGAGAGCAGGGAAAAGCGTACCAGGGCCTCCGGATTGACAGAGCCATCGGTGGCGACACAAAGCGTCGCATCGGCCTCGCCACGCCGGATCGCCTCGACGCCGAGCTGGATCGCGGTTGCGCCTGAAGCGCAAGCCGTGGACAACGAGATCGGCGAGCCCTTGGTACCGAATTCCTCGGCCAAATGGTCGGCGACAGAGCCGAACAGGAAGCGCCGGTGATAGTCCGTATAACGGCCGCCGCCGCTGACCCGCAGCATGGCGTCGTAGTCGATTTCGGTCGCTGACCCGATCGCCCGTCCGAGTTCCTGGCGCTGCGGCCACTCGACCTCGACGGGCGCGACGGCAAGGAATAACGGCCCGGGAAAATCGCCCTTGGTGCCGATGCCGGACTGGGCGACGGCTTCTTCGGCGGCGAGTTCGCCGAGCCGCTCGGAAAGATCGGTGGATGAAAACGGCTCGATCGGAACGAAATCGACCGTTCCGGCCATCGTCGTCTTCAGTCCGTCGGTGGGAAATCGGGTGATGGTGCGAATGCCGGACTCGCCCGCCGTGAGCTTTTTCCAGTTGTCGGCCTTGCCCGCGCCGAGCGAGGTGACAACGCCCATGCCGGTGACGACGACGATCGGCCTGCCGAACTTATCGTGCGTGGCTGCCATGTTTCCCCCCGTGAGTTCACTTGATCGCTTCGACCAGCGCCATGCCTTCGCCGCGCCAGTGACCTGTCCCGATCACGACAATCTGGGACGGGCTTCCTGACATTTCAACCTCGACAGGGGAGGTGCCATCGGGCGGAAACAATGCGCCGCGCGACAATGACAGGGCTGCCAGCGCCAATCCCAGCGGAAACTGCGCTTCCATCGTGTGGCCGAATATCGTTCCGCTCGCACGCACCGGAAGTCCATGGGAGTTCAGGAAGGCGCGTTCTTCGGACGTCACGGGCTCGACGCCGGTCGCGCCGGAGATGATCGCGGCCTTGTCGCCGACCTTGCCGAGCTTGCCCCACAGCTTCTCGAGCGTCGACGTCACGTCGCCGGGGTGTTTGCGACGCGCCATGTCGGCAACGACGTTGACGAGGCGTGCAAACGGCTTGGCGCCACGTGCTTCGGCGTGGGCTCGCGACTCGATGACCAGGAACGCGCCGCCCGATCCCAGCGCAAATCCGCCGGCTTCGCTGCGTGCCCAGACGGATGCGAACTTGTCCTTGAGATTGAAGTCGCCGAATTCGTAGAGAACCAGCAAGTCCTTGCGCTCGCCGTTTTGGGAACCGCCGATCAACGCGATGTCGCTTTGGCCTGCGGCGATACGGGCGAGTGCAATCCTGACGGCGTCAACGCCGGCCGCTTCCTCCCCCATGAAGGTACGGGACGAGCCGGTGACGCCATGCACGATGGCGATATTGCCGGCCAACAGATTGGAGAGCTGCGCGAGGAAAAGCGTCGGGCGCAGATCGCTCATCAGCCGTTCGTTGAGAAAGCCGGGCGCCGAATTGCCCTTCGCTTCCAGGTTCAAGATGTTCGAGTCGACCGCCAGATCACGCTCGCCGCCGCCGGCGGCGACGACCATGTCCATGCGCGCCAGGATCTCGGCGTTGCCCTTGACGCCGGCCGACTCCAGCGCCAGCCCCGCGGTGTAGGTGCCGATCCGCTGCCAGGCTTCCATCTGGCGCTGATCGCCTTTTTTCGGAATCTGGGCATCGAGGTTGAGTTGGGCCAGGGGGTGCACGATGCAGGGCGCAAAACCCTTCTCGTCAACGTTGATGCGATGCGCATTGAGCGCGTCCCAATGAGCGTCGAGACCCTCACCGAGTGAAGTCGCAAGGCCTATGCCGGTGATCCAGACCTCGGTCGAAGGCTTCGTTTGAGTCATGGGGTAATGGCCTGACGCGGAAATCCGATGCGCTGGGCCATCGTTTCCATGTGCCCGCGCATATCCGCATTGGGGAAGGGGATCAGCGTGAACGTCAGTGTCGAGTTTGCGCGCAGTTTGCCGCCAACCCGGATCTTCGCTTCGGTCATGGCGTAACCCGAGCCTTCATGGGCGAGAGTAGCCTCAATGGTCATGAGGTCGTTCGGGAAAACCGAGCCGCGCACTTTGGCTTCCTTCACGGCCGCGAGAATCGGCATGCGCTCGAATTTGAGCAGACCGAGCAGAAGCCAGCCGGACGCCTGCGCCATGGACTCGATCAGCAGCACGCCCGGCATCAACGGGTAGCCGGGAAAATGTCCCTCGAAGATCGTGCTTTCCTTCGGGACCTGCGCTTCGACAACAATCTTCCTCTCGTCGACCTTGAGGTCGACGATACGATCGATCATGTGAAAGTATTCGAGTTGCATCGTCGCGCGACTAGTGTCCCGATTGCGAAATTCGTATCATTGCGGCCCCACTCTTACGAACTTCGGAAGCGATAGGACACTGGCAAACTTTTGATCTGGCGTGGCTTTGGTTCACAAGTCCGCAAGACGCGTACGCGAACCGCCAGGCTAGGCGCTGGCGCCCTTGGCCGCGACCAATTCGTCGATCCGGGCGCTCAGATTCTTGAGGACGAAGTACTGTTCGGTGGTTGCCTTACCGTCGTTGACTTCCTGGGTCCACTTTTCCAGCGGCAGCTTGATTCCGAACGCCTTGTCGATGGCAAAGGCGATGTCGAGGAAATCGAGACTGTCGATCCCCAGATCGTCGATCGCGTGGCTTTCCGGCGTGATCGTGTCA